>JBHICW010000067.1:0-9788 GCA_046759785.1 Alphaproteobacteria bacterium | reverse complement strand
CAGGAGTTCGCCATGGCGTCGTCGGTTCCCTTCCCCAAGGCGAGGTCGGGGAAAGGCAAGGCCGCGTTTGCCCCGCCTGAGGCGCTGGCCTGCCTCAAGGCGCTCGAGCGTAAGGTGTTGTGGCTGTCCGCCTGGACGATCCACAACGCCAATCACCTGAGGCCCTCGCTGGACGGGCTCAAGGTGGGCGGGCACCAGGCCTCCTGTGCCTCGGTGGTCACCCTGATGACGGCGCTGTATTTCCGCGTCCTTCGTGCGCAAGACCGGGTGGCGGTGAAGCCGCACGCGAGCCCTGTCCTGCACGCGATACAGTATCTCCTGGGCCGTCAGAGCCGGGAGAAGCTCGAGAGCTTCCGCGCGTTCAGCGGAGCCCAGGCCTATCCCTCGCGGACCAAGGACAGCGGCGACGTCGATTTCTCCACCGGTTCCGTCGGTCTCGGGGGCGCGGTCACCCTGTTCGCCTCCCTGGTCCAGGACTACCTCCGGCTCCATAAGCTACTCCCGCGCAACCGCGCAAACGGCCGCATGGTGACCCTTCTCGGGGACGCGGAGCTGGATGAAGGCAACATCTTCGAAGCCCTGCTGGAGGGGTGGAAGCACGACGTCAGGAACCTTTGGTGGATCATCGACTACAACCGCCAGAGCCTCGACGCCGTTGCGCCCGACTTCCTGTTCCCCCGCATCGAAGACATGTTCAACGCGGTGGGTTGGAGGGTGATGACGCTCAAATACGGCAAGCGCCTCCAGGCTGCGTTCGCCCGGCGGGGCGGGCACGCGTTGCGCCGATGGATCGACGACTGCCCCAACTCGCTGTACTCGGCGCTGGTCTTCAAGCGCGGGGCCGCCTGGCGGGAGCATCTGCGCCGGGACCTCGCCGGCGTGCCCGGCATCAAGGCCCTGCTGGATAACCACGACGACGAGTCCCTCCACGCCCTCATGACCAACCTCGGCGGCCACGACATGGAGACGGTGCTGGGGGCCTTCGAGAGCGTGACCGACGACCGGCCGCACTGTTTCATCGCGTACACGATCAAGGGCTACGGGCTCCCCTTCGCCGGCCACAAGGACAACCATGCCGGCCTCATGAACGTCGAGCAGATGGCAGCGTTCAAGGAGGCCCAGGGCATCGCCGACGGAGAGGAGTGGGAGCCCTTTGCGGGACTCGACGTCGAGCCCAATGAGTTCAGGTCCTTCCTCGCCAAGGTGCCCTTCGCTCAGAGCGGGCCGCGATGCTTCGCGAGCGATCCGATCCCTGTGCCGAAGAGGCTGGCGCTGCGCAAAACCGCGAGCATGTCGACCCAGGAGGCCTTCGGCCGCATCCTCGACGAGCTGGGCAAGGGCGACGGCGAGCTCTCGGCGCGGCTGGTGACGACCTCGCCTGACGTGACCGTCTCGACCAACTTGGGGTCGTGGGTGAACCGGCGAGGGCTGTTCGACCGGCGGGAGCGCGAGGACACCTTCCGCGCCGAACAGGTCGTGTCGGTGCAGAATTGGGGCATGTCGAGCGAAGGCCAGCACATCGAGCTCGGGATCGCCGAGAACAACCTGTTCCTTCTCCTCGCAGCGCTGGGGCTTTCGGGGCCGCTGTTCGGCGTGCGCTTGCTCCCCGTGGGCACCCTCTACGACCCCTTCATCCAGCGTGGTCTCGACGCGCTGAACTATGCCTGTTACCAGGACGCTCGCTTCATGGTGGTGGCCACACCCTCCGGCATCACGCTGGCGCCGGAAGGGGGTGCTCACCAGTCGGTGGCGACGCCCCTCATCGGCCTCGGCCAGGACGGTCTCGTGGCCTTCGAACCGGCCTACGTCGACGAACTCGCCACTATCATGCGCTGGGGCTTCGAGCACATGCAGGCGCCCGACGGGAGGTCGGTCTATCTCAGGCTGTCGACGCGGACCATCGATCAGCCTGACCGCGAGATCTCGCCGGACCTCGCGGCGGCCGTGGTCGCCGGGGGCTACTGGCTGGTCCCGCCCGCGGAGGGCGCAGACCTAGCCATCGTCTTTCAGGGCGCGATCGCGCCGGAGGCGAAGGACGCGCACCGGCAGATCCTGGAGGACGCCCCCGGCACCGGCTTGCTTGCGGTGACTTCGGCCGACCGGCTGTACGCGGGCTGGCGCGCCGCGCTGAGGGCGGGAGCCGCCGGGGAACGGCCGGCCCCACCCGTGGTGGATCGGCTGCTCGCGCGGCTCAAGCCGGACGCCGCGCTCGTCGCCGTGATCGACGGCCACCCCGGGACGCTCTCCTGGCTCGGCTCTGTGCTGGGCCAACGGGTCTATCCTTTGGGGGTCGACCGATTCGGCCAGTCGGGGGACATTCCCGAGCTCTACCGAGTGTACCGGCTGGACGCGGACGCCATCGTCGAGACGGCGGCCACCGCCTGCCTGCGGCGGCGTGGATGGGGTGCTGGCGAGGAGCTTGGCCAGCGTGCCAGCGCGACCTGACTATTGCCTGGTGTACGGCTCGCCCTCCAACATGTCGCCCTGACCGCGGAGAATGTTCTCCCCCATCCTCAATCGGGTTTCCAACGGGCTGACCCGGTACAAGGGCCCGGACTACCAGCATCACCGGGACCTCACACCGGTGACCTACCTGGCCGACGACTGCCTACCGGCGTCGGCATGAGGGGGCCGGATGCTGGTTGCCCTAGGGCTACCTTGGCGCGGCTCGCACCGGGGACGCGGCTTGACCCCGGGCCGGCGGGGGCCGGGATTTTGCCTGTCTTGGCGCGAATGCATGTGATATAGAGGGCGCCGCCCGCCCGGCGCCGCCGGCCGGCGGCGTACGGCGGTCGGCGACAATGCGGGCGTGGTGGAATTGGGAGACACGCCAGATTCAGGGTCTGGTGCCGCGAGTCGTCGGGGTTGGACTCCCTCTGCCCCCAGCATGGCGACCTCCGGCGGTGCCTAATGTCGTGCGGACGCCCGGGCCTCCCACCGACGGACGGACCCTTCCATGCAAGTGACGCAGACGCGGGCGGACGGTCTCAAGCGCGAGTTCACGATCGTCGTCGCCGCCGAGGACATCCAGGCCAGAGTGGAGGATCGGCTGCAGTCGCTCCAGAAGAGCGTGCGCATCCGCGGCTTCCGACCGGGCAAGGTGCCGGTCTCGCTGCTCAAGAAGCGGTACGGCAAGTCGCTCTTGGAGGAGGTCGTGCAGGAGGCCCTCGATCAGACCTCGGCTCGGGCCATGGCGGAGCAGGGCCTGCGTCCTGCGATCCGGCCCAAGATCGAGGTGAACCGTCTCGGCGAGGGCGCCGACCTCGAGTACACCATGGCCGTCGAGGTGATGCCCGACATCGCCCCCGGCGACTTCACGGAGATCGAGCTCACCCGTTACGTGGCGAAGGTCGCGGACGACGAGGTGGAGAAGACCCTTCGGCGCCTGGCCGACCAGGAGAAGCGGTTCGCCGCCACAGACAAGGGGCACAAGGCCGAAAAGGGAGACGCAGTGGTGATCGACTACACCGGCGCGTTTGAGGGCCGAGAGTTGCAGGGCGGTAAGGGAGAGAACCACTCGGTCGAACTCGGGTCCGGGGCGTTCCTGCCGGAACTCGAAGAGCGCTTGGTCGGGGCGAAGGCGGGCGATCGTGTGGACGTGACGCTCACCCTACCCGACGACTACGTCGATCGCACCGTGGCCGGCAAGGACGCGGCGTTCGACGTAAGGGTGAAAGAGGTGCACCGGCGCGAGCCCGTGGTCATTGACGACGCGTTTGCCCAGCGACATGGGGCGGCGGACCTCGCCGGTTTGCGCCCCTTAGTGCGAGAAGGGCTGGAAAACCGGTACGCGGCCGTGTCCCGCTCACGCCTGAAGCGCGCCCTCCTCGACAAGCTGGCCGAATCCTATGACTTTGAGGTGCCGCAGGGGATGGTGGATCTCGAGTTCGAGGCGATCTGGGATCAGGTCGAAAAGGAACTCCAGGCCCGCGGCGAGAAGGATGATAAGAAAACGAAGGAGGAGTTGCACTCGGAGTATCGAGCGATCGCCGAGCGGCGGGTGAGGCTTGGGCTGTTGCTCACCGAAGTGGGGCGGCTCAACAACATCGAGGTGGACCAAGACGAGCTCAACCGCGCGATCTTCGAGCGGGCGCGGATGTTTCCCGGGCACGAGCAGCAGGTGGCCGACTACTACCGCCGTAACCCGGAGGCGCTCAACGAACTGCGGGCGCCCCTTTTCGAGGACAAGGTAGCGGCCTTCATCCTGGCGCTGGCGAAGGTGACGGAGAAGACGATCACGGCCGAGGAGCTGATGCGCGAGCCCGACCACGAATCGGGCGCCGCCGCAGCCGGCGCCGGGAAGGGCAAGGGCAAGAAACCAGCGAAGCGCGGGTCGAGCAAGAAGGCCGTGCGCAAAGGAGGCGGTCGATGAGCGACGACTTCGACACGCACATGAATACCCTGATACCGATGGTGGTGGAGCAGACGGCGCGGGGCGAGCGGGCCTACGACATTTACTCACGCCTGCTCAAGGAGCGAATCGTCTTCCTCACCGGGCCGGTCACCGACGCCGTGGCGAGCCTGATGGCGGCGCAGATGCTGTTCCTCGAGTCCGAGAACCCCACGAAGGACATCTCCTTCTACATCAACTCATCGGGCGGGCTCGTGACCTCGGGGCTCGCGATCTACGACACCATGCAGTACGTGCGGCCGCGGGTCACCACGCTCTGCATCGGCCAGGCGGCGTCGATGGCCTCGCTGCTGCTCGCGGCGGGGAGCCCGGGGCAGCGCTTTGCCCTGCCGAACTCTCGGATCATGATCCACCAGCCGTCAGGGGGGGCTCAGGGTCAGGCGACCGACATCGAGATTCAGGCACGGGAGATCCTCGTCCTCCGCTCGCGCCTCAATGACATCTACGCCAAACACACCGGCCAGACCCTTGACGTGATCGAGTCCAGGGTCGAGCGCGACACCTTCATGTCGGCGGAGGAGGCGAAAGCGTTCGGGATCGTGGACGCGGTCATCGAGAGCCGCGGGCCGTTGGAGGAAGAGAAGGCCAAGACGGCTTGACCGACAGCGCTTCCTCGGGGCGCCCGTGGATACCAGGCGCTCTCTTGACCCGGCCCGGGCATGCTCGTTGGGCGGTCGCCTCGCCGGGCGGGGTCAGCGCCGGGTTCACGCGCGCGGGGTCGCACGGGAGCGTTTGATGTTGTGTCGCGGCGGCGGACTTGGCTAACATGCTCCGCCGAATGAGGGCCACCTGACGAGGTTGCTATGAACAAGTCCAGCGCCGGCGATTCGAAAAACACCCTCTACTGCTCGTTCTGCGGCAAGAGCCAGCACGAGGTCCGCAAGCTCATCGCCGGGCCGACCGTGTTCATTTGCGATGAGTGCGTCGAGCTCTGCATGGACATCATCCGCGAGGAGCACAAGAGCGCCCTCGTCAAGTCCTCGGACGGGGTGCCGAGGCCACGCGAGATCTGCGAGGTGCTGCAGGATTACGTTATCGGCCAGGACTACGCCAAGCGTGTCCTCTCCGTCGCCGTCCACAACCATTACAAGCGCCTCAACCACGGGGTGAAGGCGAATGACGTCGAGCTTGTCAAGTCGAACATCCTGCTGATCGGTCCCACTGGCTGTGGGAAGACCCTGCTCGCCCAGACGCTTGCCCGCATCCTGGACATGCCCTTCACCATGGCCGACGCGACCACCCTCACCGAGGCGGGCTACGTGGGCGAGGACGTCGAGAACATCATCCTCAAGCTCGTCCAGGCGGCCGACTACAACGTGGAGCGGGCGCAGCGCGGCATCGTCTTCATCGACGAGGTGGACAAGATCGCGCGCAAGGGCGACAACCCTTCGATCACCCGCGACGTCTCGGGCGAGGGGGTGCAGCAGGCCCTGCTCAAGATCATGGAGGGAACGATCGCCTCGGTTCCGCCGCAGGGCGGCCGCAAGCACCCGCAGCAGGAGTTCCTCCAGGTCGACACCACCAACATCCTGTTCATCTGTGGCGGTGCGTTTGCGGGGCTCGAGAAGCTGATCGCTGCCCGCGGGCGTGGGACCTCGATCGGATTCGGCGCCGACGTGCGGACCCCCGACGAAAGGCCCACCGGCGAGGTCCTGCGCGACGTCCAGCCCGAGGACCTCTTGAAGTTCGGCCTCATTCCCGAATTCGTGGGGCGGCTGCAGGTGCTCGCCACGCTCAACGATCTCGACGAGGATGCGCTCGTGGAGATCTTGACCAGGCCGCGGAACGCGCTCGTCAAGCAGTACCAGAGGCTGTTCGAAATGGAGGACGTGCGGCTCACCTTCTCAGAGGACGCACTCAGGGCCATCGCGCGGAAGGCGATTGGGCGCAAGACGGGGGCTCGTGGTCTCCGTTCGATACTGGAGGGCATCCTGCTCGACACCATGTTCGACCTGCCAGGCTTCGACAGCGTCGAGGAGGTGGTGATCAACAAGGAGGTTGTCGAGGGCGGCGTCCAGCCCCTGCGTGCCTACGCCGACCGGCGGGAGGGGCTGGGCTCCAATGCCTCGTAGATCCCCTTGATTCGCCGTCGATGTCGCCCCAATTAAAACGGGGCGCCATGGCTTGCTGGGCAACGCGGAATGAAGGTCGGTTCCGTCGCGAGGTGAGGTCTTGAACCCGATAAGCGGCACCAGTTACCCCGTCCTCCCGCTTCGGGACATCGTCGTCTTCCCGAACATGATCGTGCCGCTCTTCGTCGGGCGCGAGAAGTCGGTGCGGGCGCTTGAGGACGTGATGAAGGACGACAAGCAGATCCTGCTTGTCACCCAGAAGACCGGCGGCCAGGACGACCCTGGAACGGACGACATCTACCGGGTGGGGACGATCAGCACGGTGCTGCAGCTCCTCAAGCTGCCGGACGGGACGGTCAAGGTCCTCGTCGAAGGCGGATCCCGGGCGCGCATCGTCCGTTTCACCGACAACCCCAACTTCTTTGAGGCCACCGCCGAGGTCTTTCCCGACGAGGGTGGCGAATCCCGCGAGCGGCAAGCCCTTGCTCGCTCGGTGATCGCGCAGTTCGAGGAGTACGTTAAGCTCAACAAGAAGATCCCGCCGGAGGTTCTGGTCTCGCTCAACCAGATCGACGACGTCAGCAAGCTGGCGGACACGGTCGCCTCCCACCTTACCATCAAGGTGGCCGAGAAGCAGGAGTTGCTGGAAATCGCCTCGGTCAACGAACGCCTGGAGCGCATCTATGCGTTCATCGAGAGCGAGATCGGCATGCTCCAGGTGGAGAAGAAGATCCGCAGCCGCGTCAAGCGGCAGATGGAGAAGACGCAGCGTGAGTACTACCTGAACGAGCAGCTGAAGGCCATCCAGAAGGAGCTTGGGGAAAGGGAGGACGGTCGCGACGAGGCGACCGAGTTCGAGGAGCGGATCAAGAATACGAGGCTGTCCAAGGAAGCCCGCGAGAAGGCCCTCGCCGAGGTCAAGAAGCTGCGCAGCATGAGCCCCATGTCGGCCGAGGCCACGGTGGTGCGCAACTACCTCGACTGGCTGCTGTCGATTCCATGGAAAAAGCGAACGAAGCTGAAGCGCGACATTAAGCTGGCCCAGGAGGTGCTGGACGAGGACCACTACGGGCTCGTCAAGGTGAAGGAGCGGATCCTCGAGTACCTCGCGGTCCAACAGCGCAAGGCGAAGATGAAGGGCCCGATCCTCTGCCTGATCGGGCCGCCCGGGGTGGGCAAGACGTCGCTGGGCAAGTCGGTCGCCCGGGCGACCGGGCGCAAATTCGTGCGCATGTCATTGGGCGGTGTGCGCGACGAGGCCGAGATCCGTGGCCACCGCCGCACCTACATTGGGTCCCTGCCGGGCAAGATCGTCCAGGGGATGAAGAAGGCGAAGTCGTCGAACCCGCTCTTCCTTCTCGACGAGGTGGACAAGATCGGCGCGGACTGGCGGGGCGACCCGGCATCGGCCCTTTTGGAGGTGCTGGATCCCGAGCAGAACTGGACCTTCAACGACCATTACCTTGAGGTCGACTACGACCTCTCCGACGTCCTGTTCATCACGACCGGGAACACGACCCGGATTACGCCGACGCTCCTCGACCGAATGGAAGTGATCCGAATCTCCGGCTACACCGAGGATGAGAAGGTGCACATCGCCCGCGGGTACCTGATCCCGAAGCAGCTCAAGGCCCACGGGCTCAAGGACGGAGAGTGGTCGCTCTCCGATGGCGCCTTGCGCGACCTCATCCGCTTGTACACGCGGGAAGCAGGCGTCCGTAACCTGGAGCGGGAGATCGCGAGCCTCTCCCGCAAGGTGGTCAAGGAGATCCTGGCCAACGGAGTGGGGAAGGTCGCGATCACCCGTCGTAATCTGCGCAGGTTGGCCGGGGTGCGCCGCTTCCGTTACGGCGAGGCCGAGGAGGACGATCTCGTGGGCGTGTCGACCGGTCTTGCCTGGACCGAGGTCGGCGGCGAACTGCTATCGATCGAAGTCGTGGTGCTGCCTGGCAAGGGCAAGGCGCTCATGACGGGAAAGCTCGGTGAGGTGATGCAGGAGTCGGTCCAGGCCGCGCAGAGCTACGTACGGTCCCGGTCCACCCAGCTGGGCATCAAGCCGACCGTTTTCGAGAAGCGTGACATTCACATTCACGTGCCGGAGGGGGCGACGGCGAAGGACGGCCCCTCGGCCGGGGTGGCCATGTACACCTCGATCGTCTCGGCGCTCACCGGGATCCCCGTGCGCTGCTCCGTGGCGATGACGGGGGAGGTCACCTTGCGAGGCCGGGTTCTCCCGGTCGGCGGGCTGAAGGAGAAGCTCCTGGCGGCGCTCAGGGGCGGGATCAGGACTGTGCTGATCCCCAAAGAGAACGAGAAGGATCTCGAGGAGGTCCCGGAGATCATCAAGCGTGACCTGGAGATCGTGCCGGTCGGTAGGGTCGACGACGTGTTATGCCACGCCCTGGCCTCGCAGCCCACGCCGATCGAGTGGAACCCCGAGGACGAAGAGGTCGAGAAGGCTCCGGCCCGCGAGGAAAAGGAGGAAATCGGCGACGTCGTCACCCACTGAGACGCCCGGCCAGGGGGCCGGCTCGTGACTGTCTCCGCGGCGAACGGAGCGCCGGGAGGTCGGCGCTACAAGCGTTGACGGCGGCACAGACACCGATTTAGACTGGCCCTGGCTCTGGTAGTGGCCCCGGGGGAGGATTCGGGGGCTGCCGGGGCAGATGACATGACAACTCACCAGGGAGGGGGGCCTGACAGTGAATAAGAACGATTTGGTGGCAAATGTTGCTGATGCGTCCGCGTTGACGAAGGCCGACGCGAGTCGGGCGGTCAATGGGGTGTTCGACGCGATCAGGGATTCGCTGGTGAATGGTAGCGAGGTTCGCCTGGTAGGGTTTGGAACGTTCAGCGTGGCGCGCCGAGCCGCTACCCAAGGGCGCAACCCGCGCACCGGAGCCCGGATCCATATTGCCGCGACCAAGTTGCCTAAATTCAAAGCCGGCAAGGCCTTAAAGGATGCGGTGAACAGATAGCCGCGCGGCGGCCCGCGTGGGACATGCCGGTCGCCCTCGGGTGGCCGGCATTGTTTTTTATCACCGTGCGCAACGGTGCCCGGGGGCGATTAGCTCAGCGGCAGAGCAACTCGTTTACACCGAGGAGGTCGGCGGTTCGATTCCGTCATCGCCCACCAGACGCGCCGCGCGTATATGGCTGTGCGCTGTCGCAAGCGGCTGTCGGCAATGCCTTGACAGTCCTCCACGGCGTCGAGTAACACCGAGCGGCCCAGCCGGGCCGCGAGGCGAGGGGGTGTAGCTCAGCTGGCTAGAGCGCCGGCCTGTCACGCCGGAGGTCGCGGGTTC
>JBHICW010000066.1:0-9828 GCA_046759785.1 Alphaproteobacteria bacterium | reverse complement strand
AGCCCAAAAGCGTTCACTTGCCCCACCAGGAACGCGCCCAGTGCGGCACCGGCTAGGCTGCCCAGCCCCCCGACGACGACAATCGCGAACCCAAACAGCATGGTGTCGAAGGCTTCGTTGGGCGAAATGGCCATAATCGTGCCCATCAGCACGCCTCCGAAGGCGGCGAGGAATGTGCCCAGGGCGAAGACGGCGGTGTAAACCAGGGGCACGTTGACGCCGAGGGCGGCCGCCATCTCCCGGTCTTCGGCGGCTGCCCGAATCGACCGCCCGGGCGGCGTCCGTTGCAAGAAGATCCACACAAGCAGCCCTGTCACGATAGCCGCGCCAATATTGAACAGGTAGAACGTGGGATATCGTAGCCCAGCCAAGTCGAGGGAGCCGGACACCTCAGCCGGCTCCGCGAGCAGTTTGAAGTCGACGCCCCAGCCTAGTTTAAACACGTCCTGGAGGACCAGGATGACGCCGAACGTGAGGATGAGGACGTAAGTGGGATGGCGTGCATACATGGGGCGCAGCAGGCTGACCTCCAAAAGGACCCCGACAGCCGCCACCACCAAGGGCGCCAGAAAGAGGGAAAGCCACCAATTCCCGGCCCATTCAATCAGGCTGAGAGCAACGTAGACCCCGGCGATGTGAAGGGCGCCGTGTGCCAAGTTCAGGATGCCGAGGACGCCGAAAATGAGCGACAGGCCCAAAGCCAGCAGGAACATGTGGGCCGCCTGGCTCAAGCCATTGAGGAAAAAGGTGAAGAAGAGTTGCAAACTCTCCGAGTCGCTGAGGACGTCGGGCATCCGCGTGTCACTCCCCCAACCTGATGGCCCGCTGTTGAAAAGGGACGCGGGGCCAGCGTCCGCTACACCCCGCGCCCAGTGCTAGAGCCAGTCGGCGGCTTGTTCACCGCGCAACCGACGTGTACCCAGGACGGCCTATGCGCCGATGATGTACTTGTAATATTCGGCTTTCTCGCCGGATCGCCGCAGCCGCAACACCTGGTCGACCGACGGGGTAACATCGTCCCCTTTCGTCCACTGGATGTCGGTGACCCGACGCCTAAACGGGAGATCGTCGGCCGCCACCGTTCGACCCCAACCGATGTCCTGCACGACTTGGTGATCCTCGGGGCGGATGTACGCCTTAAAGCCAGGCAACTCTACCGTGATCCCCTCCAAGGCCGGAATGACATCGTCCGGTTTCGTGGACTGCGCCTTTTCGACGGCGTTCTTGTATGTATGGACGGCGGCGTAAGTTCCATGGGCCGTCGAGTGCGGGTACTCGCCGAAGCGGTCCTCGAACCTGCGAACGAACGATCCGTTGATGGCCTTGCGTGCCTCCTCCGGCGCCTCGAACCAGTAGGCATGCGCGTTGGTATGGAGACCTTCGGGCAATTCCCCGCGGAGCGCGTAGAACACGTCGAGGGCGAGCGCCGCCGGCGTGAAGAACGCGACTTCATCAAAGAAGCCGAATCGCTGCAGTTGTCGGACCAGATTCACGGCATCGCCGCCCCACATCGCGGAGAGCACGGCGTCCGGCCGCGCCGCCCGAATCCGAGTGATGTGGCTGGTGTAATCGGGTGTGGCAAATTTCGGCCACGCCTGCGTCTCAAGGATCTCGATGTCGGGGCGGACCTTCTTGAGGTTACTGATGAAGGAGCCCCAGGTTTCGTACCCGTAGGCGTAGTTAGGGGCGATGACCGACCACCGTCGATACGGAAGGTCCTTGGCGAAAAACGCTCCCGAAGCACCTTCCTGGTCCGAGTTGGTGTGAACCCGGAAAACGTACTTGGTGAACCGTTGGGTGGTGGCTTCGGCCGTCGTCGCGCACGATCCAATCAGGATTTTGCCGAGGTCGGGTAGAAGTTCGGCCACAGAAAGCAGGACTCCGCTGTGATTAATGCCGATGATCACGTCGACGTCGTCTTCGAGGGCGAGCTTGCGGGCCTTCCGGGCTCCGATGTCCGGCTTGGATTCATCGTCCTCGAGGACGAGCTCGACCGGCCGGCCGAGGATCCCGCCTTCGGCGTTGATCTCGTCGATGGCGACCTGGGCGCCCTGCTTGAGCACCCGGCCCCAAACGCTCACGACGCCCGTCAACGAGCCGATGGCACCGATTTTGACGGGTCGGGCCGCAGCAGACGCCGCCCTTCCACAAAGGCCGGTGGGAACGGCAACAACGGCACCGACCGCGGCTCCCGCCTTTAGGACTTGCCGGCGAGTGTAGCTCCCTGCCCGGCGACCACCGTCGGACACTATTCGTGTGCTGTGAACCTTTGCTTTCATCGTCTGTCCTCCCTATCCATGACAGTCAGCTTTCCTGCTCGCCCGAAGGCTTGCCCGACGAGCTTCGCTTCCGCGGACATCGCGGTGAGCGCTGGCGACCCGCCCTCGGAGGGCTCGGGGTCCAGGGGCTGCCTTGCAGTGGGCGAAACGCTATCAGGCCGCAGCTTCCGCCTCGGCCTCTTAGGGCTGATGGCTGCTACAAAGGGTCGACTGGAAGTGGCGGAAGAGCCGCTCCCTTGGTGTCAGGGCGACCCGGAGCTCCAGTTTGTCCGGGACGGCCGGGCTGTTGCCCTTGGAACGGCTGGCAAAGCGGTGGCGTGCATTCTCCGCGGCCATGGTCCATCCTCCCTCGCTATCGCGTCTTGGGCCCACGGAGACGTTCCCCGTGGCGCTTTAGCGGTGGGTGACGCGGCCGCAAGCTGCCCAATCAAATCCCGCGGGTCCGTTGAACGGTGGACCAGACCAAACAAGACCGCCGCAGCTAGGCTGGGCGGTCAAGCCGTCGCTTTAGCTGCATTTCTATAGCGCCCGCAAGCTGACGCATCAACTCGGCGCTCCAAGTGGAGGCAAGCACAGCACCGACGGCGGGTCAAGTAGTTTTTTTGAGTCTGCCCGAACGAGCCCCTGTCTCGCGCCGGCTCTCTGTCGCCGCTTCTTGATTGCCCCGGGGCAGCGGCGCATAGTGGCGCCCCGTGGAGCCCTGTCCTCACGAGTTCATTGACTTCGCCCACCGCCTGGCGGATGCCGGCGGCGAGGTGCTCCGCCGCGCCTTCCGCAAGCCCATCCCGGTGGAGGAGAAGGAGGACTTGAGCCCCGTCTCCACCGCCGACCTCGAGTGCGAGCGCCTGCTGCGCGAGAGGATCGAGGCCGCCTACCCCGAGCATGGCATCACGGGCGAGGAGTTCCCGCCGGTCAGGGAGGAGGCGGAGTACGTCTGGCTCATTGACCCGATCGACGGCACGAAGTCGTTCCTCACCGGCAAGCCGATGTTCGGGCTCCTCATTGCACTCGCTCGCCGGGGCCGGTTCATCCTTGGGCTGATCGACCAGGCGATTCTCCGTGACCGCTGGGTCGGTGCCGACGGGCACGGCACCCTGCTCAATGGTGAGAAGGTCACGGTCCGCGCCTGCCCGTCACTTGACGAGGCGGTGCTCTACACCGTCGGTCCCGACGACTACGCGCAAGCGGACTATCCCGCCATGGCGCCGGTGCGTAAGGCGGTGAAGTGGGTGCAGTACGGTGCCGAGTGCTATGCCTATGGACTGCTCGCGATGGGGCTCGTGGACCTGATTGTGGACGCCGACCTCGACGATCACGACTTCGCCGCGCTCGAGCCCATCGTCCGCAACGCGGGCGGGGTCATGAGCGACTGGCAGGGTCGGCCGCTCATCGTCGGCGGCTACGGCCGGGTCATCGCGGCGGGCGACAAGGCGCTCCACGCCCAGGCCTTGGACCTCCTCGGCGGCTAATCTCCGGCCAATCGGGCCTTTTCCGCTCGGCGACCGCTCGCGTCGCTGATGGGGAGCACCGGGGAAACGGCCGCCGTCCGGCGGCAGGCGGAACCCGCGCCGGGGAACCGCCGTTTTCAGAGGCGGGCGCCCGGGGTAACATGCCGCCCGCCGCGCCGGCGGCGGACCCGGCCCGCGGCAGCGTCAGCGAGGTCAAGGGGGCGGCCCATGATCATCCCGACCGACGCGACCTCGTACGAGGCGGTCGTCCAGCAGTTCCGCTGGCAGGTCCCTGAGCGGTTCAATATCGCCGAGGCCACTTGCGACCGCCACGCTGAGGCGCGTCCCGACGCGCCCGCCGTCCTCTTAGATCGTGGCGACGGGAACCGGCGCACGACCACCTTCGCCGAGCTCAAGGCGATGGCCGAGAGAATGGCCGCCGGGTTCGCCCGCCTGGGTGTTCAGCGTGGCGACCGCGTGGCGGTGACCCTCGGCCAGGTCGTCGAGACGCTTGCGGTCCACCTTGCCGTCTACAAGCTCGGCGCCATCGCCGTGCCCATCGCGCCGCTCTACGGCACCGAGGGGCTGGCCTATCGGCTTGAAGATTCCGGCACCCGGCTTCTCGTCACCGACGCCTTAGGCCTCGTCAAGGTGAGGCCGGCGCGGATGAGGCTCCCCGCGCTCAAGCAAGTCGTCGTCGCCGCGGGCGACGGGACGGCTGGGACGGTGCGGCTCGAAGACCTCCTCGCGGATCGGAAGGCCGCGCCCACGGCCGACACCTTGGCGCAAGACCCCGCGCTCCTCTTCTATACCTCGGGCACCAGCGGCCCGGCCAAGGGCGTGCTCCACGCCCACCGCGTCCTCATCGGCAACCTGCCCAGCTTCCAGCTCGTCTTCAACCTGGCGCCTCAAGCGGGGGACGTCTTCTGGACGCCCTCCGTCTGGTCGTGGGCCGGCTCGCTCCTCGAGGTGGTCCTCGCGGCCCTGTTCTTCGGCTACCCGGTAGTGGCGGCACCCGGGCGCTTCTCGCCCGAGCGGTCCTATCAGATCCTGGCCGACAACCGCGTCACCTGTCCCTTCCTCGCGCCCACGGCGCTCAGGCTCATGCGCGCCTCGCCGCCCGCGCGTGATGTGCGCCTCGCCGTCAGGGCAATCATGACCGGCGGCGAGCGCGCGAGCCCCGAGGTGCTGGACTGGGCCCGGCGCACCTTCCGGGCGCCCGTCAACGACGTCTACGGGCAGACGGAGGCGAACGACGCCGCGAGCGGCTGCGAAGCGCTGTTTCCAACGCCGCCGGGGGCGATCGGCCGCATCGTCCCGGGCCGGCGCGTCATTGTTCTCGACGGAGAAGGGCGGCAGCTGCCTCCCGGTGAGCTGGGGGAGATCGCCGTCGGCCGGGAGGACCCGATCGTGATGCTCGGCTACTGGAACGGCCCCGACAAGACGGCCGAGACGATGACAGGCGGCTGGGTGCGCACCGGCGACGCCGGCTTTCTCGACAGGCAAGGCTTCCTCCACTTCCAGGGTCGGCTCGACGACCTCATCGTCACCGGAGGCTATCGGGTAGGGCCCGAGGAGGTGGAGGCCGAGCTCGTTGCCCACCCGGCGGTGGTCGAGGCGGGCGCCGTCGGTGTGCCCGACGAGGTCTTGGGCGAGGCGGTCTGGGCCTTCGTGGTGCTCAAGCCGGGCCACACCCCCGGCGAGGCACTGGTCGAGGAGCTCCAGGCCTTCGTCAAGGCGCGGCTCGCTGGCTACGCCTATCCGCGCCGGATTGCGTTCGCGGAGTCGCTTCCCAAGACCGACTCGGGCAAGATCCGCCGCGCCGAGCTGCGCCGCCGCGCGGCCCCGGCGAGCTAGACGGTGACGTGGCCCCGAAAGACCTCGCTCGCCCCGATCATTCCGTGCGCCACGATGGCGGACGGGGAAATCCGGATTCATTGGGCAGGTCCAACCGGGTATACTGACAGGTGAGGATAGTCATCTCGGCCCCACGTAAGGGGTGAAGAAGACCGTCGGGTCGGCCTGCTCGGACGAGGAGATATTTCGCACTCCCCCATGTCTGAACGCATCGGGTTGGACTGGTTTCTGCCCCTCCTGGCGGCGCCCTTCATCGGCAGCTTTCTCGGCCTGGTCATCCGCCGCCTGGAAGTCGGCGGCGCGGTGATTTTCGCCCGCTCGTCCTGTCCCCATTGCAGCCATCGGCTTGGGGCACGCGATCTCGTGCCGATCTTGAGCTGGGCGTTGAGCGGCGGCCGTTGCCGCTATTGCGCGGCGCCGATCGGCATGTTCTATCCTGCCGTGGAAGTGGCGGCCATCTTGGTCGCGGTGTGGGCCGCGACCGTCCTGTCCGAATGGTTGGTTTGGGCGGGATGCGGCCTCGGCTGGACCTTATTGACGCTCGCCGCGATAGACCAACGTCACCTGATCCTCCCGGACCAGCTCACCTTACCCCTGGTCCCGGCCGGCTTGGTGGTCGCTTATCTGGTCGAACCCGGTTCGTTGATCGACCATGCCGGCGGCGCGGCCGCGGGCTTCGTCGCACTTGTCCTTATCGCCTGGGCCTACAAGGCCGTCCGCGGCCGCCGGGGGCTGGGGCTTGGCGACGCCAAGCTTCTGGCCGGAGCCGGTGCCTGGGTCTCTTGGGTGGGGCTGCCAAGCGTCGTACTCCTCGCGGCCGCGACGGCCCTCTCGGTCGTCCTCGTCCGCTCTGTGGCCTGGCGGCCTGTCGCGCTTACGGACGAAGTACCGTTCGGGCCCTATCTATGCCTCGGAACCTGGCTCGTCTGGCTTTACGGGCCGCTGATAATGGCTTGACCAGTGGCTGGCGTAGCCAATCAAATGCGTTAGGGGGTAGGAAAACCATCGCGCAGCGTGGGATTATAGGCGCAGGATCACGCCATCGCCCTCGACGACGGCGCGAAAAACGAGGTGCCATGCCCGAGACCAGACCGAAGTCGCGATCGTATGCGAAGTCGCTCGGCGAGCTGTTGATCGAGCATGGCAAACTGAACGCCGCCGACCTCGAGCGGGCCCGCCGCCTGCAGGAGGAGACTGACGAGCGGATCGCCGTGATCCTCACGCAGCTCGGTTTGGTGACCGAGCGTGACATGGCTGAAGCGCTTGCGCTCTACCTCGACCTCTCGCTCGTGACGGCGAACGATTACCCGGAGCACGCGATCCTCGAGGACCGCATCAGTGCCAAGTTTCTGAAGGAATACCGGATCATTCCGCTCGCCGACACTCCGGAGGGCCTCGTCCTGGCCATGGCCGATCCGCTCGATGCCTATGCGGTCGATGCGATGCGGCTGTTCACCGGCAAGCCGGTGCTGCCGCGCGTCGGCGTGCCGGCCGATATTGAAGCCGCTTTCGAGCGCTTGTACGGCAGCGGCAGAACCGCGATCGAAAACATTTTCGAAGAGGTTGCCCGGAGTGACGACGAGGGCACCAGCGAGGATATCGAGCGTCTCAAGGATCTCGCCAGCGAGGCCCCGGTCATTCGCGTGGTGAATCTGTTGATCAGCAGGGCCGCCGAGATGGGGGCCTCCGACATTCATATCGAGCCCTTCGAAAGAAAGCTGCGGGTTCGCTACCGGATCGACGGCGTTCTGCGCGAGGTGGAGGCCCCACCGAACCGGTTACGGGCCGCCGTGATCTCGCGCGTAAAGCTTATGGCCAAGCTCAATATTGCCGAAACGCGCCTGCCCCAGGACGGGCGGGTAAGGCTGGTCATCCGGGGGAAGGAGATCGACTTGCGCGTCGCCACCGTGCCCAGCATGCATGGCGAGAGCGTCGTCTTGCGGGTACTCGACAGGGGAAGCGTGACGCTGGACTTTTCCACCCTGGGCTTCGACGAGCAGGTGCGCAAGACCTATCTCGACGTTTTGGACCGCCCACACGGGATCGTTCTTGTCACCGGGCCGACCGGCAGCGGCAAGACGACCACCCTGTACACGTCTTTGCTAAGGCTCAACACGGGCGAGAGAAAGATCCTGACGGTCGAAGACCCCATCGAATACCAGCTGGAAGGCGTCAACCAGGTCCAGGTCAAGCCGCGGATTGGGCTCAGTTTTGCGAACGCCTTGCGCTCATTCCTGCGGCAGGATCCGGACGTCATCATGATCGGCGAGATACGCGATCTTGAGACGGCAGAGATTGCTGTGCAGGCCGCCCTCACCGGCCACAAGGTGCTCTCCACCCTGCATACCAACGACGCGGCCACGACGATCACCAGACTGCTGGACATTGGGGTCGAAGACTACCTGTTGACGTCGACGGTCAACGGCATAGTCGCCCAGAGACTGGTGCGGACCCTTTGTGGCCACTGCCGCAAACCGCACCCCGTCCTGCCTGAGCTGGTGGAGCAACTGCAACTAAAGAGCTTTACGAATGCCAAATTGATAACACTCTATCAGGCCACCGGCTGCGAGCACTGCAACGGCTCCGGCTATCTGGGGCGCACCAGCATTCTCGAAATCTTGGTCATGTCGGATCCTATTCGCCGGCTCGTCCTTCGGCACGCCGAAGCCCACGAGATCAAGCGCGGGGCCGTCGAGGCGGGTATGCGGACCATGTATGAGGACGGCGTGTACAAAGCCCTGGCCGGAAGCACGACGCTTGAGGAAGTGCTTCGAGTCACCCGCGACACGTAGACATGCCCACCTACCGTTACAAGGCGGTCACCGATTCGGGCAATGTGGTCGAGGACGACATGGAAGCCCCGAGCCAATCGGCGGTGATCGAAAGACTTCACGACCTCGGCCACCTTCCTATTCGCGCGGACGAAATTAAGGGGCCGTCGCAGGGCGGATGGCTGAGGCGGCGCCTGTTCGCGACCCGACGGGTGTCCCATAGGGATGTCGGCCTCGTCACCCGCGAACTGGCGACCTTGTTGCAGGCCGGCTTACCTCTGGATCGATCACTCGAGATCGTCAAGAATCTGGCCGAGAAAGAGGGCGTAAGTGAAATGCTTGCCCAGGTCCTCGATAGGGTTCGCGGCGGCGTCTCATTAGCCGATGCCATGGCGTCGCAGGGACGCGCGTTCCCCCGGTTCTACGTCAGCATGGTCCGGGCCGGAGAGACGGGCGGAGCGTTGGATACGGTTCTGGGAAGGCTCGCTGATTTCATGGAGAAATCGCAGGCTCTGACCGAGAACGTGAAGTCCGCGCTGGTGTACCCCATCATCCTTCTGACCATGGCGGGTGTTTCGGTGGTCCTCCTGTTGACGGTCGTTATCCCGCAGTTCACGCCGCTGTTCGAGGATGCGGGTGAGGCGCTGCCTGTGGCGGCTCAAATTCTGGTCAGCGTCGGAGAGGTCTTTCAGCATTATTGGTGGGCGATTGGGTTGGCGATTGTCGGGCTCGTGCTGCTCGCGCGGCGCGAGCTTTCCAGCCCTGTCCGCCGTTACCGTTGGGACCGCGTGCTCTTGAGAAGCCCGCTCGTTGGCGATCTCGTGGCGAAGCTCGCAGCAGCGCGGTTCAGCCGTACGCTCGCTACGCTGTTGCGCAACGGCGTCCCGGTGATCACCGCTTTGTCCATCGTCAAGGACACCCTCGGCAACACGGTCATGGCCAGGGCGGTCGAGGGTGTCGCCGCGCGGGTCAAAGAGGGCCAGGGTTTGGCGCAGCCGCTGATGGCGGCCCAAGTCTTTCCGGACCTTGCGATCAGCTTGGTGCGCGTGGGCGAGGAAACCGGACAGCTTGAGCAGATGCTCGACAAGGTGGCGGAAATCTATGACCGCGAGGTTCAGCGCACCGTCGAGCGCATGCTAGCTTTGCTCGTCCCAGTGCTGACCATTGGCTTGGGGGTCCTGATTGCGGCTATCATCGTCTCGGTCCTCACCGCGATCCTGAGCGTCAATCAACTGGTGTTCTAATCACGGGTCAGGTGCGAGTGCCAAGTCGCGAGAGAAAGTGAGTCACGGACAACCCTCATGCTTCGAGACGCCGCTGGCGTGGCTCCTCAGCATGAGGGCCAGGTTTCGCCTCATGCCTCAAGGGGGCCCTAAGAGCCGTCTCGAAGGATGAGGCGGATGCCGCGAATTTGTGCGAGTGAGCGCTAGGTCGTATCGATCCAAAGAAACCGCTAAAGATCGGCATATGGTT
>JBHICW010000065.1:0-10084 GCA_046759785.1 Alphaproteobacteria bacterium | reverse complement strand
GGGGACCTTGCCCCGGATCGCCGCCGCCGGATGGCCGGTCGCGAGAAGCCCGGAACCCGGGTCGGCTACCGGCGCGGCAGATTTGGCGAAGCGGCCAAAGGGGAGGGGACGCCATGACGGAACGACTGCGCCTGGGCGTAAACCTTGATCACGTCGCCACGATCCGCAACGCCCGCGGGGGGCGGCATCCGGACCCGGTCCGCGCGGCAAAGCTCGCGGCGGGCGCGGGGGCCGACGGCATCACGGCGCACCTGCGCGAGGACCGGCGACACATCTCCGACGGCGACATCCGGGCCCTCAGCGCCGAGATCGACCTGCCGCTCAACCTGGAGATGGCGGCCACGGAAGAGATGCTGGCCATCGCGTTGCGCCACCGGCCCCATGCCGCCTGCCTCGTGCCCGAGAAGCGCCAGGAGCTCACCACCGAGGGCGGCCTCGACGCCGCGGGCGGGCGCGACCATCTAAGGCTTTACGTCGCCGCCCTCAAGGACGCCGGGGTCCGCGTCTCCCTGTTCCTCGATCCCGATCCGCACCAGCTCGACGCCGCCAAGCAGCTCGGGGCTCAGGTCGTGGAACTCCACACCGGGTCCTACTGCGAGGCCGCTCCGGGGCCGGAGCGGGAGATGGAACTCAGGCGCCTGGTGGAGGCTGCCGAGCACGCCGAAGCCCTGGGCCTCGAGTGCCATGCGGGCCACGGGCTGAGCTTCGAGACGGTGGGAGCCGTCGCGGCCATTCCCCAGATCGTCGAGCTTAACATCGGCCACTTCCTGATCGGCGAGGCGATCTTCGGCGGGCTCGAGAGCAGCATCAAGCGCATGCGGGCGCTCATGGACAAGGCCCGCGCCGAGGCGCACGGCGCCCGGAGCGCGTGATTCGCTGGCCATGATTCTGGGGGTGGGGACCGACATCGTCGACATTCGGCGAATCGAACGAACGCTCAAGCGCTTCGGCTCGCGTTTCATAACCCGCGTCTTTACCGAGCTCGAACGGCGCCGGTCCGACGACCGGGCCGACCGCGCCGCCAGTTACGCCAAGCGCTTCGCGGCCAAGGAGGCCTGCGCCAAGGCGCTCGGCACCGGCTTCCGCCGCGGCGTTTACTGGCGAGACCTCGGGGTGGTGAACCTCCCCTCGGGCAAGCCCACCATCGCACTCACCGGCACCGCCGCACGTCGCCTTGCGGAGATCACCCCGGCGGGGATGCAGGCGCAGATCGACCTCACCATGACCGACGAGCACGCGATGGCCCACGCGATCGTCATCATCTCGGCCGTTCCCGAGGCTCGCGATGAGCATGGGACGCGGAGGCCGCAGCCGAGCAGGATCCTGGCTTCGGACCGTTAATTCGTGTTATTTCAAGGGATTAAAGAGCGCTCTTAATGGCACGTAAGAAGCCGAGCGGAATTTGGGAGACGGCCAAGACCCTGATCTACGCGGCGCTTATCGCGGTTGCCATCCGGACCGTCGCCTACGAGCCGTTCAACATTCCCTCGTCCTCGATGGTGCCGACGCTCTTGGTCGGCGACTACCTGTTCGTCTCGAAGTTCTCCTATGGGTACAGCCGGTTTTCGCTGCCGTTCAACCTGCCGCTCATCCCCGACCGCATCTTCTTTACGCCGCCCCAGCGCGGGGACGTGGCGGTCTTCAAGCTGCCGAGGGACAACGAGACGGACTACATCAAGCGCATCATCGGGCTGCCGGAGGACCGCATCCAGGTGCGTGGCGGGATCCTCTATATCAACGGGGAGCCGGTGAAGCGCGAGCGCATCGAGGACTTCGTGGAGGTGAAGCCTTACGGCCGCGAGGTGCGGTACACGCAGTACGTCGAGACCCTTGCCAACGGGGTGGGCTACCGGATGCTGGACCTCACGCCCAACGGGTCGCTGGACAACACGCTCGTCTACACGGTGCCGCCGGGCCACTACTTCGCGATGGGGGACAACCGCGACAACTCGCTCGACAGCCGGGTCCTCGACGGGGTCGGGTTCATCCCTGCGGAGAACCTGATCGGCCGCGCCGAATTCATCTTCTTTTCCACCGACGGCAATGCGCGCTTGTGGGAGATTTGGAAGTGGCCCAGCGCGACGCGGTTCGGACGAATCTTCACCGGGGTCATGTAGACCTCTTGGCCACGGACCGCGTGGCGTCGGCGGCGGAGGCGCTGGGCCATGGCTTCGCCCGGCCCGAACTCCTGGCCCAGGCGCTGACCCATCCGAGCGCCAAGGAGCGGCGCGGCGGCCACGATTACGAGCGGCTGGAGTTCCTGGGCGACCGGGTGCTGGCGCTCATTGTGACGGACATGTTGCTCGAAGCGTTCCCCAAGGCGGACGAGGGCGCGCTGGCCAAGCGGCACGCGGCGCTCGTCCGCCGCGAGGCGTTGGCGCGGGTCGCCGCGGAGGTGGGCCTCGGCGACTTTCTCGTCCTTTCGAAGGGCGAGGAGGAGTCGGGGGGCCGCGGGAGTGAGGCGATTCTGGCGGATTCGGTGGAGGCGGTGATCGCGGCGCTCTACCTCGATGGTGGCCTCAAAGCCTCGGCGGCCTTCGTCCGCCGCCACTGGACGAGGCTCATGGAGGCCGCGTCCGAGCCACCGGAGGACCCGAAAACCATCCTCCAGGAATGGGCGCAGGGCGCGTCCAAGCCGTTGCCCTCCTACCGGACGGTCGGCGTCGAGGGGCCGCCTCATGAGCCCACCTTTTCGGTCGTCGTGCACGTGGAGGGGATCGAACCGGTGACCGGATCCGGCCCCTCGAAGCGTGCGGCCGAGCAGGCGGCGGCCGCGGCCATGCTTGAGCGCGTGCGGGCGGGCAAGGGGATCGGGCGGTGAGCGCGAGGAGGGCGGCGACGGAGACGCGCTGCGGCTTCGTGGCCCTGGTGGGGGCGCCCAATTCGGGCAAGTCCACCCTCTTGAACCGGTTCGTCGGCTCCAAGGTCTCCATCGTCACCCCGAAGGTGCAGACGACGAGGAGCCGCATCACCGGCATCGCGATTGCGGGTGAGGCCCAGCTCGTCTTCGTCGACACCCCCGGCATCTTGGCGCCCAAACGGCGGCTGGAGCGGGCCATGGTGGCGGCGGCGTGGAGCGGGGCCGAGAGTGCCGACGTGGTCGTCATGCTCGTGGACGCGCCGCGCGGGATTGACCCCGACACCCGCCGCATTTTGGCCGGCCTCGTTGAGGCCGGCCGCGAGGCGGTGCTGGCGATCAACAAGATCGACCTGGTGAAGCGCGCGACGCTCCTGCCGCTCGCCGCCGAACTCAACGAGGCCGGCCGGTTCACGGACACCTTCATGGTCTCGGCGCTCAGCGGCGACGGGGTGGGGGACCTCAAGGCGGCGCTCGCCCGCAAGGTGCCGCCGAGCCCGTGGCTGTACCCGGAGGACCAGCTCGCGGATATTCCGGAGCGGCTCGTGGCGGCGGAAATCACGCGCGAGAAGCTGTTCTTAAGGCTCAACCAGGAGGTGCCTTACGCGGTCGCGGTGGAGACCGAGAGCTTTAAGGAGGGGGACGACGGCAGCGTGCGGATCGACCAGGTGGTCTACGTGCTGCGCGAGAGCCACAGGCCGATCGTCCTCGGCAAGGGCGGCCAACGGATCAAGGCGGTGGGGACGGCGGCGCGGCGCGAGCTCGAAGAGCTCTTGAGCCGGCGGGTGCACCTGTTCCTGCACGTGAAGGTCAGGCCCGACTGGGCCGACGACCCCGAGCGCTACCGCGACCTGGGCCTCGAGTTTCCCCGCTGACGGCGGGGCACCATGGACTGGGCCGACGAAGCGATCGTGCTGGGGGCGCGCAAGCACGGGGAGACGAGCGCCATCGTCACCCTTCTCACCCGCGAGCACGGCCGCCACGCCGGGCTCGTCCGCGGTGGCGCCGGGCGGCGCGCGCGCGGCGTCTACCAGCCCGGCAATCAGGTCGCCGCCCGCTGGCGGGCGCGGCTCTCCGAGCATCTCGGCACCTTCACCTCAGAGCTCGTCCGCGCCCGCGCCCACCTCCTCCTCGGCGATCCCTTGCGCCTTGCTGCCCTCACCTCGGCTTGTGCCGTCGCTGAGGTGGCGGTCCCCGAACGCCACCCCTACCCCAAGCTCTACGAAGGCCTTCTCGCCCTCCTCGATGCGCTCCAAGGGGACGGGGAGTCGTGGGGTGAGGCCTACGTCCGCTGGGAGCTCGGGCTCCTGGAGGAGCTCGGCTACGGCCTTGACCTCACGCGCTGCGCCGCCACCGGCGCCCGCACCGGGCTCGCTTATGTCTCGCCGAGCTCCGGCCGCGCGGTGTCGCACGCGGCCGGCGCGCCGTACCGCGACAAACTGCTGCCGCTCCCGCGCTTCCTCGTCGGCGAGGGCAGGGGCGGCGCGCGCGAGCTCGCCCAGGGCCTCACGCTCACCGGTCACTTCTTTGCTCGCCACGTCTTCGCCGCCCAGGGAAGGGGCTTGCCGGCCGCGAGGACGCGATTTATAGATAGGCTCTCGCGTATAGCCCCAACATCTAGTGGCGAACGCCGATCATGACCGAGGCGGCTTCCGCCGGTGAGGTGCACAGCGTTCCGCTCGCCGACGCGCTCGGCGAGCGCTACCTCGCCTACGCGCTCTCCACCATCATGGCGCGCTCCCTTCCCAACGTGCGCGACGGGCTCAAACCCGTCCAGCGCCGGCTGCTCTACGCCATGCTGCAGCTCAAGCTGGACCCCGGCGCGGGGTTCAAGAAATGCGCCCGGGTCGTCGGCGACGTGATCGGGAAGTATCACCCCCACGGCGATGCGGCCGTGTATGACGCGCTCGTGCGCCTCGCTCAGACCTTCGCCGCGCGGTACCCGCTCGTCGACGGCCGGGGCAACTTCGGCGACGTCGACGGGGACAACGCCGCCGCCATGCGCTACACCGAGGCGTCCCTCACAGCCGTGGCCGCGGCTCTCCTCGACGGCATCGACGAGGACGCGGTCGACTTCCACGCGACTTACGACGGCGGCGAGAGCGAGCCGGTCGTCCTCCCTGCGAGCTTTCCCAACCTCCTCGCCAACGGCGCCACCGGCATCGCCGTCGGCATGGCGACCAGCATCCCGCCCCACAACGTCGGCGAGGTCTCAGACGCCCTCATCCACCTGATCGATGCGCCGGACGCTACCACCAAGAGCCTCGTCAGGCTCATGCCCGGGCCCGACTTTCCGACCGGCGGCGTCCTGGTCGAGCCCAAGGACGCGGTCGTCGCGGCCTATGAGGCGGGTCGCGGCTCCTTCCGGCTGCGTGCGCGGTGGACGGTGGAGAAGCTCAAGCACGGCCAGTACCAGATCGTCGTCACCGAGGTCCCGTACCTCGTCCAGAAGGCGCGGCTCATCGAGAAAATCGCGGAGCTCGTCGCCGCCCGCAAGCTAGCGCTCGTCGCCGGCGTCCGCGACGAGTCGACCGAGCAGGTCCGTATCGTCCTCGAGCCCAGGAGCCGCGCCGTCGACCCTGACGTGCTCATGGAGTCCCTGTTCCGGACGACCGAGCTCGAGGTCAGGATAGGCCTCAACATGAACGTCCTCGACGCCCACAACACGCCAGGGGTGATGGGCCTTGAACGCGTGCTCCGCGCCTTCCTCGACCACCGGCACGAGGTGCTGCTGCGCCGCACCCGGCACCGCCTTGCTGCGATCGTCCGGCGGCTCGAGGTTCTGGAGGGTTACCTCGTCGCCTACCGCCACCTCGAAGAGGTCATCCGCATCATCCGCGAGGAGGACGACCCGAAGCCCTTCCTCATGGCCCGCTGGCGTCTGAGCGAGGTCCAGGCGGAGGCGATTCTCAACATGCGCCTGCGCGCATTAAGGCGCCTGGAGGAAAAGGCGATCGGTCGCGAGCGCAAGGCCTTGAGGGACGAGAAAGCGGGACTCGACGCCCTGCTCGCCGAGCCCGAGCGGCGCTGGGGGGCGATCCGCGAGGAGCTTCTGGAGGTCAAGCAGCGCTTCGGGCAAGACACTCCTCTGGGCCGCCGGCGCACGTCGATCGGTGAGGCTCAGAAGGTGGTGGCCTTGCCTGAAGCGGTTCTCGTCGAGCGCGAGCCCGTCACCGTCATCTGCTCCGACAAGGGCTGGATCCGCGCCTTGCAGGGCCACAACCTGGCCGCGGAGGACGTGAAGTATAAGGAGGGCGACCGACCTGGCTTCGTCCTTGAGGCCGAAACGACCGACGCCCTTCTCGTCTTCGCCACGAACGGGCGGTTCTACACCTTGGCCGGCGACAAACTGCCCCGGGGACGGGGATTCGGCGAGCCCCTGCGCCTCATGATCGACCTCAAGAACGGGCACGACATCGTCGCGCTTCTCGTCCACCGGCCGGGCCGACGGCTTCTCTTGGCCTCGAGCGACGGCCGCGGCTTCGTGATCGAGGAGGACGCGGTCTTGGCCAGCACGCGCGCCGGCAAGCAGGTGCTCAATCCGGGTCTCGGCGCCGAGGCCGCGGCGTGCGTGCTGGTGGACGGCGATGCCGTCGCTGTGCTCGGCGACAACCGTAAGCTCCTCGTGTTCCCGCTCGCTGAGCTGCCGGTCATGACCCGGGGACGGGGAGTCATCCTCCAGCGGTACCGGCAGGGCGGGCTTGCCGACGTCAAGGTGTTCACGCTCTCGGAGGGCCTGTCCTGGCGGATCGGCGACCGTACCCGCACCGAGACCGACCTGAGGCCGTGGCTGGGCCGACGGGGCAACGCCGGGCGCCTGCCGCCGGCCGGATTTCCCCGCGCGAATAGGTTTACCTGATGATCGCCTACCGCTAGGGTTCCGACCGCCCGCTTATGGATTCGAATGAGGGGATCGAGGCCATGTCACTGCCGACCGGATCGCACCCCACCTTGATCGCCGCGCTTCTTCCTCCCCGGGAAGGCGGCAGGACCCTGCGCCTGGTGGTCTTGGCCGTCCTGGGCAGCGCGTTTGTGGCCGTGTGCGCCCAAATCCAGGTGCCGCTCCAGCCGGTGCCGATCACCGGGCAGACGTTCGGCGTGCTCATCGTCGGGATGACGTTCGGATGGCGCCTGGGAGCCGCAACACTCCTTCTTTACCTCGCCGAGGGTGCCGTTGGCATCCCGGTGTTTGCCCAGTTAAGTGCCGGCCCCGCGGTCATCGCCGGGCCGACCGGGGGGTATATCGTCGGATTCGTCCTGGCGGCCGGACTCGTCGGCTACCTGGCGGAGCGCGGGTGGGACCGCAATTTCTGGCTCACCGCGCTGGCCATGCTCATCGGCAACATCGCGATCTATTTGCCGGGCGTGCCGTGGCTCGCCGTCTGGTATGCGGGCAGCGGAGCCGAATTCATAGGGGCGAGTGGAGCCGAGACCCCGCTCGGCGCCGCGATCGCCACCGGCGTCATGCCGTTCCTCCTGGGCGACGCGCTTAAGCTCGCTCTTGCCGCCCGCCTCATGCCCTTCGCCTGGAGGCTCAAGGCACGCCTCGGGCGCGCGCCCTTAGGGAGGCCAGGAGGCAAAGGCTCGCCGCCGAGCGCTTAGGCCGGACTGTACCTGAAGGGTAGCAGCCGCGCCTCCCAGTAAGCCTGGTCGGCGAACCTCGACCAGGCGATCGACTTCCGGCGTGCCCTGATGAACGACTCATAGACCCGGCGCGTGAACGCGTCCGACGCGCCGACCTCGGCGACCACCTCCCCCGCGACCTTGCCGATCGCCCGGAGCACCTTGGGCGAGAATCTCCGCAGCCTGACGCCGTGCTCTTTCCGCAGCGTCTCCAAGGCCGCGCCGTTGCGCGCGTTGAACTCGGCGAGCACCAGGTCGTTCTCAGCCTGGGTGGCGGCGCGAATCATCGCCTGCTGGTCGGAGCTCAAGCTCTCCCACAGCTTTCTATTGAGGCCGAAATCGAGGGCGACGCCCGGCTCGTGGAAGCCGGGGTAGTAATAGGACTTGGCGGCCTTGTAAAGGCCGAGGACCAAGTCGTTCCACGGGCCCATCCACTCGCTGGCGTCAATGTCCCCGAACCGGAGCGAGGGGAAGATCTCGCCGGCGGGAAGCGCGACGGCCGTCGCGCCCAACCGGCGCAGGACCTCGCCGCCGAGCCCGGGCATGTGGATGTTGAGGCCTTTAAAGTCCTTGAGACTGTGAATCTCCTTGTTGAACCAGCCCCCCATCTGGACCCCGGTATTGCCGGCGAGGAACGACGTCAGGTTGAAGTCCGCGGCCAACTCGTCCCACAGCTCCTGTCCGCCACCATAGTAGATCCAGGCATTGAGCTCGGTCGCGGTCAGGCCGAAGGGAACCGCGGTGAAGAAGTTGAAGGCCTTGGACTTGTTCTGCCAGTAGTAAGCGGCGCCGTGGTACGCGTCGACCATGCCGCTGGCGACGGCGTCGAAGGACTCGAAGGGTGGCACCAGCTCGCCGGCGGCGAACAGCTTTACCCGGATCTTTCCTTGGCTCATCGCGCCGATCCGGTCGGCCAGTCGCTGCGCACTGGTCCCCAGGCCGGGGAAGCTCTTCGGCCAGGTCGTCACCATCGCGAGCTCCCTCAGCCCCTGCGAGAGGGCCGGGGCGGGGAACGATGACGCGCCCGCGGCGACGGCGCCCGCGGCGGCGGCTCCTTTGAGAAACTCACGGCGTTTCATCCCTCTCTCCCTCCGACGACGAAACCTGGTTGGTGTTTCGCCCGCCCGGGCCCTGTCGCGGGCGGGGTTTGGACGGCGAGTGTAAGGACGACGAAGAAGCCAAGGCAACACGCCGGCAAGGAGGCAGCAGCGCCTATGGCCGGCGCGGGGGAACCGGTGGTCCCGCCTATCTCACGGCTCCGGCCGCGAAGCCTGCGACGAACCTGTCGACGAAGAGGTTGAAGACGAGCGCAATCGGCACGCTGGCGATGAGGCAGGCGCCCATCATCGACCCCCAGAAGTAAACATCGCCGCGCACCAGGAAGGTCGGCACGCCCACGCTTACCGTGTATTGGGACGACGTGGTGATGAATGTCAGCGCGTAGACGAACTCCTGCATCACCAGGGTGAAGGAGAAGATGACGACCGTGAGGATCCCGGCCACCGAGATGGGGATGACCAGCTTAACGAAGGCCCCGAAACGGCTGAGCCCGTCGATCATGGCCGCCTCCTCGAGGTCGCGGGGAACCGTCTTGAAAAACCCCATCAAGAGCCATGTGGAGAACGGGATCGCGAAGCTCGGGTAGACCAGGACCAGCGACCACAGCGAGTCCTGGAGCCCGAGCCCGGCGATCACCCGCGAGAACGGGATGAACAGGATGGTCGGGGGCACAAGGTAGGTGAGGAAGATGCCGATCGCCAGGTGCTGCCCCCAGCGTCCCGTCAGGCGGGCCAGGCTGTAGCCCGCGGGCACCGCGAAGAGAAGGGTGATCGCCACGACCGCCACCCCGACCATGGCGGAGTTGACGAGCCACCGGAGGTAAAGCGTCTCGCCAAACAGGACTTCAAGGTTTTCGAGAGTCGGCGGGTCGTTGAACAGGAAGGGGTTGTTCTCGGTGTTAATGAGGTCCAGCCTCTCCTTGAAGGTGGTGATGAGCATCCAGTAGAACGGGAACGCGGTGAAGGCGGCGAAGGCGGCGACGATGCCGAGCGGGGCGCCGCGTGTCCCCCATCTGCGCAAGGCGCGCCCGGCCGTCATGTCAGGTGACCTCCGCGCGCCGGGCCGTCCGTAAGAAGATCACCGCGACCGCCACCAGCAAGGGGAACAGGAACAGGGAGATGGCGGCGCCTTCGGCCAGGTCGCCACCGTCGATCCCGGTGAAGTACGCCCAGCTCGCCAGCACCTGGGTGCTGTCGTACGGACCGCCGCGCGTCAGCACGAAGATCACGATCATATCGACGAACGTGAAGACGATGCCGAATAGCAGGGCCACTAGCAGGATGGGCAGAACCAGGGGCAGGGTGATCTGGAAGAAGCGGCGCCAGAACCCCGCCCCGTCCACGGCGGCGGCGTCGTGGATGTCCTGGGGAATGGAGGTGAGCCCGGCGAGGATGATCACCGTCGCCAGCGGCAGAAGGCGCCAGACGTGGACCATGATAATCGACACCATGGCTAGGTTCGGCTGGCCCAGCCAATAGAGATTGGAAAGAGGGCCAAGGATGGCATCGGGTCCGCCCAGGAGGCCCAGTTGCCGGAGGGTCCAGT
>JBHICW010000064.1:0-10190 GCA_046759785.1 Alphaproteobacteria bacterium | reverse complement strand
GGTCCTCTGAGTCTTCGAACCCACTCAACCTTTGAACGAGGTTTGGGAGAATTATCCTCCCGTCAGGACATTCCCTGGCTTCGTTCTCCGGCCGGCTTCTCACCCGGCACCGGCGGGCTGTTCGACCAAGTTAGGTGCGCCTCACCAAGCCCCCGGGGCGCCGTTCGGTCGAATATCTCGTTGATAGCCTACTAAGCCGTCCGAGAGCCCGCAAGAGCCCCTGGCCCCGTCGTCACAGGTCGCGCCGTCCGATGCGATCGGATCGTCGCGCCGCTCTTCGGATACGGTCGGTCCTCATCCCGCCTCTGGTCGCGGCGGAACCCGACCAAGCGGTGCTCGAACCGCTAGGGAGAGCCGCCGCATCTCAGGAGCGTTGGCTTCCCAGCCAACTCCGGCAGGCGGCCGCGGGATCCGAGGAATCGAGGAGGTCCAGGGCCTCGGCCCGGCCGTGGACGAGCCGCGCCCCACGCCCATGCGCGATGTCGGCGAGCTTGCGGCGCACCCTCACCGGGCCCGTGAAGCAGACCGCCTTCCATCCGATCCTGAGCGCGCCGAGGACGAGACCAGGGTCCTCGCCGCAGTCGATGACCACTTCGGCCCTGACCTCCGCATAGTTCTTGAGCGCCTCCTCGACCACGCGTTTGAGATAGAGTGCCCCGGCGTACCCCGCGGCGCCCGGGGCGGTGCGCAGCACGACCGCCCTCTTGAGCTCGCCCGCGGCGGCCAATGCCGCCCGAGCGTGGGGCAGTGAATGGACGATGACGACGCGGGCGCGCGCGGCCAACGCCGGACCCTAGGCCCTGAGGGCCGCAACTCCCGGCAGCTCCTTCCCCTCGAGCCATTGCAGGAACGCGCCGCCGGCGGTCGACAGGTAGGTGAAGGCCTCCGCCACACCGGCCCGGGCGAGGGCCGCGACCGTGTCGCCGCCGCCGGCGACCGTGACGAGGCGGCCGGCACCCGTGAGGTCGGCCGCGACCCGGGCGACGCGGTTCGTGCCCTCGTCGAACCCGGCAAGCTCGAAGGCGCCGAGCGGCCCGTTCCAGACGAGGGTCTTGAGCCGCTTGAGCCGCTCCGCCGCGGCCTCGACCGTCGCCGGCCCGACATCCAGGATCATGGCGTCGGGCGCCACCCGTGCCACCGGCGTGACGGCGCGCCGGGCGCCGGCCTCGAACGCGGTGGCGGTGACCGCGTCCTCCGGCAGCAGAACCTCGCAGCCCGACTCCTCGGCCCACTTGAGGATCGTTCGGGCCTCATCGGCGAGGTTGCGTTCGCACAACGACTTCCCCACCTCCACCCCGCGGGCGTGGAGAAAGGTGTTGGCCATGCCGCCGCCGAGGACAAGAAGGTCGATCTTCTTGACCAGGTTCCTGAGGATCCGGAGCTTCGTCGACACCTTCGCCCCGCCGACGACCGCGCCCATGGGACGGACCGGGTGCTCGAGCGCTTGGTCGAGGGCTTCGAGCTCCGCCTGCATCAGCCGACCGGCGGCGGCCGGCAGACGGCGGGGAAGCCCGACCGTCGAGGCGTGCGCCCGGTGGGAGACGGAGAAGGCGTCGTTGACATAGAACTCGCCCAGCCTCGCCAGCGCGTCTGCGAAATCCGGCGCGTTGGCTTCTTCACCCGCGTGGAAGCGGAGATTCTCGAGCAGGGCGAGTCCGCCGTCGACAAGGGCGCCGACGGCGGCCTCCGCCTCGGCCCCGACGCAGTCGGCGGCGAAGGCGACAGCCCTGCCACCCAGACTTTTCGAGAGCGGATCGACCAGCGGCTTCAGGGAAAGCATCCGAACGACCTTCCCGTTGGGCCGTCCGAGATGGGAGAGGACCGCCATCCTGGCCCCCTTGTCCGTGAGTTCGGCGAGCGTCGGCTGCACGCGCTCGATGCGCGTGGGGTCGGCAACGGCGCCGTTCTCGACAGGCACGTTGAGGTCGACCCGAACGAGAACGCGCCGCCCCGCGACGGCCAGGTCGTCGAGGGTGCGGTACGCGGCCATCACGGCCCTAGAGGCTGCCCATCAAGGCGGCGACGTCACCCATCCGGTTGGAGAAGCCCCACTCGTTGTCGTACCAGGAGAGGACCCGGCAAAGGGTCCCATCCATCACCACGGTCTGGGTGAGGTCGAAGATCGAGCTGTGGGGATCGTGGTTGAAGTCAACCGAGACGAGGGGACCGTCGGTGGTGGCCAGGATTCCCTTCAGGCGGTCCGTTGCGGCCTCGCTCACGACCTCGTTGATCTCCCCCCGCGAGGTCTCGCGTTTGGCCACGAAGGTGAGGTCGACCATGGAGACGTTCGGCGTGGGCACGCGCACGGCGGTGCCGTCCAGCTTGCCCTTGAGCTCCGGCAGGACCAGCCCCACCGCCCTCGCCGCTCCGGTGGAGGTGGGAATCATCGACATCGCGGCCGCCCGGGCCCGGCGCAGGTCCTTGTGCTGCACGTCCAGCACCGGCTGGTCGTTGGTATAAGCGTGGACCGTGGTCATGAACCCGTGGGCGATGCCGATCGAGTCGTTGATCACCTTGGCCACGGGCGCAAGGCAGTTCGTGGTGCAGGAGGCGTTGGAAACGACCCTATGAGCCTGGGTGAGGCTCTCGTGGTTGACCCCGTACACCACGGTGAGGTCGACGTCGCTCGCCGGCGCGGAGATGAGCACCTTTTGGGCCCCCGCGTCGAGGTGCTTCGCGGCGAGTTCCCGCTTCGTGAACAGCCCGGTGCACTCGAGCGCCACATCGACATCGAGCTCGCGCCAGGGGAGCTCGGCCGGGTCGCGCTCGGCGGTCACCCGGATCGGGCCTCGGCCAATGTCGATGCGGTCGCCGTCGACGGCGACGGTCCCTGGGAAGGGCCCATGGATCGAATCGTACTTGAGGAGGTGGGCGTTGGTCTCCACCGGCGTGAGGTCGTTGAGCGCGACGAAGACCAGGTCCTCGCGCCCCGACTCGTAGATCGCGCGGAGCACATTGCGGCCGATGCGGCCGAACCCGTTGATTGCGACACGAACCGCCATTCTCTTCTCCAGAAAGCTGCCCTTCCGAGCCCGGGACTCCTCGGCGACTCGGTAGCGGCCTCGTCGACGCGGGTCAATAGGGGAGCCGCGGCCACGCGGGGTGGGCGAAGGAGGCTAAAGGCGCGCGGTGACGGCCTCCACGACGGCGTCGGGCGTGATCCTGAAGTGTTCGAAGAGCGCGGCACCCGGTGCCGAGGCGCCGAACCCGCGCATGCCGATGAACACCCCGTCGGACCCGATGTAGCGCTCCCAGCCGAGGGGAGAGGCGGCCTCCACGGCCACCTTGAGCGTCCCCGCTCCCAGCACCGATTCGCGGTAGGCCATGCTCTGCGCCTCGAAAAGCTCCCAGCAGGGGAGCGAGACGACACGCGTCGTGACATTTTGGGCCTCAAGCCGGTCGCTGGCGGCGAGCGCCACCGCGACCTCGGAGCCGGTCGCGATCAGGGTGACCCGGGCCTTCCCGTTGGCCTCGGCCAGCACGTAGGCTCCCTTAGCGCACAGGTTCTCTTCCGCGTGGCCGGTGCGAACGGGCGGGACCGTCTGCCGTGTCAGCACCAGGACCGAGGGTCTGCGGGCGGTGGCCACTGCGAGCGCCCAGCACTCCGCCGTCTCGATGGCGTCCGCGGGACGGAAGACGTTGATGTTAGGCACCGCCCTCAAGGAGGCGAGATGTTCCACCGGCTGGTGCGTGGGACCGTCCTCGCCGAGGCCGATCGAGTCGTGCGTCATCACGTAGACGACCCGCTTGCCCATCAGCGCGGCGAGGCGGATGGCCGGCCGGCAATAGTCGGTGAACACCAGGAAGCTGCCGCCGTATGGGATGACGCCGCCGTGGAGCGCGAGTCCGCTCATGACGGCGGCCATCGCGTGCTCGCGCACCCCGTAGTGGATGTAGCGCCCGGAGAAGTCACCCCGCTTCACGACGGGCGTGGAGCTGGTCTTGGTGTTGTTCGACTCGGTGAGATCGGCCGACCCGCCGACGAGCTCCGGGATCTCCCGAGTCAGCACCTCGAGCGCCCCCTGGCTCGCCTTGCGTGTGGCGATCTTGGCTGGCTCGTCCGCCAGCATCCGCTTGTGGGCGCGAAGAGCGGCCTCCCAGCCCTCCGGCAGCTCGCCCCGCTGGACCCGCTCGAAGCGGCGCCGCACCTCGGGCTCTGCCGCCTCAAAGGCACGTCGCCAGGCGGCGAAGGCCGACGCGCCGCGGCTTCCCACCGCTCGCCACGCAAGCAGCACCGGCGCCGGCACCTCGAAAGGGGGATGAGGCCACCCCAGGCGTTCGCGCGCTCCGGCCACCTCCTCTTCGCCCAGGGGCGCGCCGTGCGTCGCCGCGGTCCCCTCCTTGCGTGGCGCGCCGTAGCCGATGATCGTCCGGCAGGCGATGAGCGACGGCCTAGGCGATTCCCTAGCCGCGGCGATGGCCGCGGCCACCGCTTCCGGATTCTGGCCATCCACGGCGCGGGCGTCCCAGCCGTACGCCCTGTACCGGGCGATCGCGTCGTCCGAGGTGGCGAGATCGGTCGGCCCGTCGATCGAGACCCGGTTGCTGTCGTAAAGGACGATGAGCTTTTCGAGCCCGAGATGTCCGCCCAGCGACGACGCCTCGTGGCTGATCCCCTCCATCAGGGAGCCGTCGCTCGCCAGCACATAGGTGAAATGGTTGACGAGCTCGCCGGCGAAGCGCGCCGCCAGGAGCCGCTCGGCCAACGCCATGCCGACTCCGTTCGCGAAACCCTGGCCGAGCGGGCCGCTGGTCGTCTCGATGCCCGCCGCCAGGCCATGCTCGGGGTGGCCCGCGGTACGGCTGCCGAGCTGCCGAAAGCGCCTGAGCTCCTCGACCGTCATGTCCGGATAGCCGGTGAGGTAAAGGAGCGCGTACAAGAGCATCGAGCCGTGTCCGGCACACATCACGAAGCGGTCGCGGTCGGGCCAGTCGGGATGCGCAGGGTCGAACTTCAGAAAGCGGGTGAAAAGGACGGTCGCGACGTCCGCCATCCCCATTGGCATGCCTGGATGCCCGGACTTGGCCTGCTGCACGGCGTCCATGGCCAGGGCCCGAATCGCGTTCGCCATCTCGCGGTGACTGACGGGAGCGACGGCGGGTTCCGGCCGAACAGCGTTCATGGCGAGGCCGTGGCTTCTCGGGCTGAGGCGCGGGGCTTCTCTCACCCGCCCGGCAACATGGCTTTCCGCAGCGGCGGCGTCAACCGCCTTGTTGCGCTTGTCCGCCCGAAGGGTCGACGCCGCTCGTCAGTTGACCTCACCCCGCGGGTGGGCTATTTCTTCGAGGTGGGAATTCGCCTTCATTTGCGCGTCTAACGCTCGGAAACGGAAGCAAATTGGCCACCATTGACGGCACGCACCAACGGCTCATCAAGGCCGTGAACCGGCTGGAGGCCGCGGCCGAGAGGATCGTCCGCGAGCGGGAGGCCTTGGGCGCCGAGCTCGCTGCGCTTCGCGCCGACCACGATAAGCTGAGCGCGGCCCTGCTCCAGAGCGAGGAAGACTACGGCGCCCTTCAGGCAATGGCGGAGGCGGTCTCCCACCGGTTGGACGCGGCGATCGGCCAGCTCAAGTCAGTCCTGGAGGGCTGACGTGGCCGAGGTGACCGTCACGATCAACGGGCGGGGCTACCGGATCGTCTGCGATGACGGTCAGGAGGAGCACGTCGAGCGGCTGGCGGCCCGTGTCGATAAGCGCGTCGGCGACCTCGTGGCGTCCGTCGGCCAGGTGGGGGACGGGCGGCTCCTGGTCATGGCGAGCCTCCTGATCGCCGACGAGGTGAGCGACCTCGGCGCCGAACTCGAAAGAGTGAAGTCCGAACTCGCCGGGGGTCGCGAGTCCGGTAGCCTGGCAGTGACGGACGGCGGCGACATTGCCGCGTTGGACGCTGCGGCCCGGCGGATCGAGGATATTGTCGCCCGCCTAGAGAGTGCCTAAGTTAGCTCTGGGCGGGTGCTGTGCGGTGCGTCGGGCGGCACGAGCCCTGGGGCCAACATTGACGAAAAGGGAGCTGTCCCTGTCGGGAGCGTGCTTCCGATAGACGGCGCCCACCTGCGAAAGCAGGCCGCAGCGGAAGTGCCTGTCGTGACGGCCGAGGCGGCCCCGCCCGCACCTTCCTTATCGAGGGGGGTTCGGCCCCCTTATGACCCTCGCCGAGGCCAAAAAGGCGCTCAGAAAGGTGAGCCTCGAGAGGCGTCGCGCCGCGCACCGCGCCGGTGGGCTCAAGGCCGCGGCGGCCGCTCGAGACCGCTTTCTCGAGGCGATCACGCTTGCGCCCCGTTGCACCGTCTCGGGCTACTGGCCGATTCGGGACGAGCTGGACATCCGGCCCTTGCTTTGCCGGCTCCATGAGGCCGGCCACCGCTGTGCCTTACCCGTGATCGTGGGCCGCCGGCGCCCTCTTGTGTTCCGGGTCTGGAGCCCGAACACGCCCATGGAGGAGGCCGCCTTCGGGATCTCCGTGCCGACGCGCACGGCTCCCGAGGTCGTCCCCGAGGTGCTGATCGTTCCCTTGCTCGCCTTCGACCCTGTGGGTTACCGGCTGGGCTACGGCGGCGGCTACTACGACGTTACGCTTACTCACCTGCGCGCCGAACGTTCCCGCACCTTGGCCGTGGGCATGGCCTTCGAGGCGCAACGGGTGGACTTGCTTCCCCACGGGCCCGATGACCAGCGTCTCGACTGGGTCGTGACCGAACGACGCGCGCTCCGGACGCGCGATCGCACACACCCTCTCCCCCGCCGGGAGAGAGGGGGTTAGGGTGAGGGGACAATCGGCGCACCTGTACGCGCGCCGCCCTCGGTCACGAAGTCCGGCCCTGCTGTCTCAATCGACTGAGCAACACGGCTGCCATCGGCATCCAGGGGCAGAGAGGCTGGGGTCCGGCGTGGCGTGGTGCGGCGCGCATCGGGGCCGTCAGAGTGTCGCGTGGCGGACCCGGGCCCCGCGCTCGATCGCGGCCGCCGCCAGCCGGCCCACGCCCAGCCGGTGGCGGATGATCTCCAAAAGACGCGTCTCCTCCTGGCCTACATAGAGGTCCGCGGCGGCCACGTCGCAGGCGAGGGCGTAGGCCGTCTGCGACAGCTTCTCCGGCAGCGCCTCGGCGATGAGGCCGAGGACGGCTTTCAGACCGTCCTCGGCGGCCAAGAGATCGGCGCAGTCTTGCGCCGCCTTCGTCAGCTGTTTCGCGTCGTAGTCCTTGAAGATCGGGAGGTTGCGGACGATGTCGCCGATGGTCATGAGCTCGGCGTCCGTCATCTCGCGGTCGGCGGCGGCCATCAGGACCATGACGTAGATCAACGCGGTATGGTGGCTGATAACCGCCATCAAAGAAGGGCTCCTGCCTTCCTTTGCTGCCTTCACCGAATCTAGGGCGGAACGCCGCTCTTTGTACAGCTTCGAAGCCGGCCGAGTCCCGGCGCCGTCCCGCCGCGCCTATTTGCCGAGAAAGCTTCGCGTCTCGCGGACGGCCTCGGCGAGGCCGACGCGGCGCACGACGACACCCTCCGGGAACGCGCCGGCGAGGCGCGCGGGCATCATGGGGTCGAGGAGGACGAAGACGCCCCGGTCGTCGGCGCGCCGGACCAGGCGGCCGTACGCCTGCTTGAGCCGGAAGCGCGCCAGCATGTCGTCATACGCGGTGCGGCCGAAGGCCTGGCGCCGAACGCGGTGGAGGAGGTCAGGCCGCGGCCACGGCACCCGGTCGAAGACGATGAGCCGCAAGGCCGGCCCGGGAACGTCGATCCCGTCGCGCACGGCGTCGGTGCCGAGCAGGCAGGCGTCGCGGTCGGCGCGGAAGATGTCGACCAGGGTCCCGGTGTCCACCGCGTCCACATGCTGCGCGAGCAGGCTGAGGCCGGCGTCGTCGAGGGCGCCGGCGATCCGTTCGTAGACGCTCTTGAGACGGGCGATGGCGGTGAACAGCCCCAGCGCGCCGCCGCCCGTCGCCAGGAACAGCTCCCGGTAGGCGGCGGCGACTCGGTCGGGGTCGTTCCGGTCGACGTCCCTCACCACCATCACCCGCGTGCTCGCAGCGTAGTCGAAGGGCGAAAGGACCGCTGCCCGGACCGCGGGTGCGCTCAAGTGCACGGCACCGGTCCGCGCCTCGGCCGCGGCCCAGTCGGCGTCCACGTCCCCGGTCCCGTCGCGGAGCGTGGCCGAGGTGACGAGGAGCCCGTGGGCGCGCCGGGCGACGTGGCCGGCGAAGGGACGCGTCGGGTCGACCCAGTGCCGGTGCATCCCGACGTCGATCTCCCGTCCCTCTCTGCGCTTGATGCTGAACCAGTCGAAGAGTTCCGCGTGCGGGCTTGCCTTGAGGTCGCCGATCATGGCGCGCCAAGCCTCGATCTCGATCTCGCCCCGGCGCCTCAAGCCCCGACACATCGCCTCGATCCGATAGCGGGCCTGGCTGTCGAGGTCGGCGGCCTCGGCGTCGAGACGCGCGGCGAGGCGCGCGCTGAGGGTCACAAGCGGTCCGCCGAGCCCGGCGAGCGCACGGTCGAGCGCCTGGGCCGCGTCCATCAGCCCGGGCTCGGGCGCGGTGGTTTCGGCTTCTAGGCTGTAGGGACCCTCGACACGGGCGGCGCGGGCGAGGACGTGGGTGCGGACGGCCGCGAAGAACCGTTCGGCCGGGCCCCTGGGGGCCCCGCCCTGAAGGCGCCGGTCCCAGCCGTCGCCGGGGAGCGCGCGGGCGGCCCGGAGCGCCGCCTCGAGGGCCTCCTCCGCTTCCCCGTCCGCCACGAGGTCGGCGATCCGGTGCTTTAGGCCGCGCGCACGGCCCCGCCGTCGGCTCTTGCCCAGGACCCAGCGGCGGAGCTCCGCGGTCTCCCGGGCGGAGAGGTGGGCGGAGAAGGCGCCGTCCGCGGCCTCGAAGAGGTGGTGCCCCTCGTCGAAGACGTAGCGGGTCGGAAGCTCGCGCTCCTCGCCCCCGAGCCTGGCGCCCATCGCCGCGTGGACCATGACGAGCGCGTGGTTGGCGACGACGACCTCGGCGCGCCGCGCCCGCCTGACCCCGCGCTCGATGAAGCAGCGCCTATAATGCGGGCAGGCCGCGTAGATGCACTCGCCGCGGTGGTCGGTGAGCCGCAAGAGCCGCCGTCCCCCGAGGAGGTCGAGAAGCCAGGCCGGTAAGTCGCCGCCGAGCAAGTCGCCGTCGCGGGTGTGCCGGGCCCAACGCGCCACGATCCCCAGGGCCACCCCTTGGGCGTGCCGGCTGGCGGGCTCACGAGCGGCCTCTTCGTAGTTCAGAAGGCAAAGGTAGTTCTCCCGCCCCTTGCGCACGACCACTCGCCGGGCCTTGACCGCCGGGTTGGGGTACAGCCGATCGAGTTCCTGGTCCACCTGCCGCTGGAGGTTCTTCGTGTAGGTGCTGATCCAGACCGCCCCCTCGTTCTTCTGGGCCCAGAGACTCGCGGGCGCGATGTAGCCCAGGGTCTTGCCGACGCCCGTCCCCGCCTCGGCGAGCACGAACCGGGGCTCCACCGGCGCTTGCGGCGGCTCGAACGCGGCGCTCGCTGCCGAGGCGTAGTCGGCCTGTTCGGGCCGCGCCTCCGCCTCGGGGCCTAAGAGGGCGGCGAGCCGCGCCCGGGCCTCGGCGGGCTCGACGGGCACCTGGCCTGCGGGCGGGGGCGGGGCGAACTCGCGCCACGCGGGCACTCGGTTCCACACGTCCAGGCCCCCGGGCCGCGCCTCGGTCGCACCGAGCGCCGTCATGACGGGCTCGCCCCAGGTCCATCCGGCCCCCGCCATCAGCGCCGCAAGAGCGCCTAAGTCGTCCTCCTCGGCGAGGTCCGGTTCGCCGAGTTCGGCGAGAAGGCGCCGCGCGGCCTCGGCGATGAGCGCAGCCTCCGCCTCGAGGCCGCGCGGGCGGGCAAGGCCCAGCGCCGCCGCCAACCCTGAGGGCGTCGGGAGGCAAAAGTGGGCCGGGCGGACGAAGGCGAAGAGCTCCAAGATGTCGAACGCGGGAAACGGGGCGAGCCCGAGCCGCCGTGCCGTCGCCGGCAGGTGGCAGACGAGCGGCGGCGGCCCCTTGAGCGCCCGCGCGCTCGCTTGCCCAACGGTCAAGTGCTCGACGGCCCCGCTTGGGCGCCACCACACCGCCCCCCGCGGCCCGGCGACGAGCGCCGGCGCCGGGGGCATTTGAGCCGGGGTGGTCGCGAGCCGGGGCATGGGAGGCGATTATAGGAAGG
>JBHICW010000063.1:0-10250 GCA_046759785.1 Alphaproteobacteria bacterium | reverse complement strand
TCATTAGAGATCACTCTCCTCGGCGGCTTCGAGGCCCGACTTAAGTCGGGGCCGAGCGTCGCCCTGCCGAAGAAGAAGGCCCAGGCGCTGCTCGCCTATCTGGCGCCGCCGCCGACGCGCCGGGCGCGCCACAGGCCAGCCTCGGGTGTCCGGGAGCGTCCGGCCGCACGGCGGTTCAGGCCTGGCGGCGGAGGGGGCGCGCGGGTGAGGCTTCGTGCTCGCTCCTCACCCTTGTTGGCAAGAACCGTTTTCCGTCCGGCGAGCAGGTGGTACCATGCGGGAATGTATGGGGTCCGTCGGGTAGGAAACTTCGATCGCTAATGCTCTATTGAGGGCAACACAAACACGAGGATGGGAGGTTAGCCATGATCAATCCGCAATTTACACGTCGCCGCTTCGTTCAGGGACTGGCGGCCTTGGCAGCGGCCACGGGGGCGGCGCCACGCATCAGTCTGTCGGCCGAGGGCAGGGTTCTTCGAGTACGCGCACCCCGCGACATCCAGGTGCTCGACCCGGGCTACATGATCGGGGGCATCGACACTTGGATTCAGTACGCCTGTTTGGGTCAGCTGGTCAACTATAAGAAGGGTCCGAAGTGGGATTGGCAGCCGTCGGCCATGGTCGACAGAGCCGCATGGATCGACCCGACCCATCTCGGTTTCAAGCTGCGCGAGGGCATTCAGTGGTCGAACGGCTACGGCGAGGTGACAAGCGAGGACGTCAAGTACTCGTTCGAGCGCATGAAAGAGTCGCAATGGGAGGACATGTATGTCGCTATGTCGCACGTCGACATCATCGACAGGTATTCCGGCTCCGTCGTGCTCGAGTTTCCGTTTTCGCCCATCGTCCAGGTAACGCTTTGTTACGGTACGGGCAGCATTCTCTCCAAGCAGGCGGTGGAGGATGCCGGCGGCAAGTACGCGACCGAGTTCCCGGCGATCTGCGGGCCGTACCGGATCTCCGAATGGTCGCCGAAACAGCGTATCGTTCTCACACCCAACCCGCTGTGGACCGGTCCGCCGGTGGGTATCGAGGAGATCCACTTCATCAATATCGACGACGAGAAGACGGCGGAACTCGCTTACGAAGCGGGCGACATTGACCTCACCCGAATCGCCGTCGATTCGCTGCCACGTTACCGCGAAAACCTACCGCCGGCCACGACGCTGGTAGAACTGCCGGGTCTTCAGTACAGCTGGGTGGGCATGAACACCCAACATCCGAAGCTCAAGGACATTCGCGTGCGCAAGGCGATCCAACACGCGATCGACGTCGATCTCGTCCTCGATGGCGCGTACGGCGGGTTGGCGCCCAAGTCGCACGGGATCGTGCCCCCGGGTGTGCTCGGCAACCGCACGCAATCCAACTATTCGTACGATCCGGCGAGGGCCAGGCAGTTACTCTCGGAGGCCGGCGTGGAAGGCCTTGAGGTGGAGCTTAAGACGTTGAATTCGAGCGACCGCTTGAGCGCCGCCCAGATCGTCCAGGCCAACCTGGCGGAGATCGGGATCTCGGTCGAGGTCATCCCGCTGGAGAGTGGGACGTTTTGGGACCTCGGTCTCGAGAGCAAGGGCGACGCCTGGAAGGACCTGCAGATGTGGATCATGCAGTACGGTTCCAGCCCTGATGGATATGAGCCGTTCCAGTGGTTCGTCGGCAGTCAGGTTGGCATCTGGAACTGGGAACGCTGGACCAACGACGAGTTCGATACGTTGTTCCAGGCGGGTCTGGAGGAGACGGACGCGGGGAAACGGGAGCAAATCTATCTGCGCATGCAGGCGATCATGGAGGACACCGGTGCATACGTCTGGCTCACCCACCAACCGATACCGATGCTCCACCTAGATACGCTCGACCCGGTGATTTATCCGGATGGCAACATTTACCCGCCCTGGTTCGAGTGGACTTCGTAAAGGGATCGGACCGGGCCAAGATACGCTCAAAGGAGGAGATCTGGTTTAAGTAGCTTGAACGGTTCCGCGAGAGAGAGCTGCGCGAGCTTCGGCGCGTAACACCGAAGTCTGAGCGTCCTTGGTGCGCTGCGCGATGGCGGGACGGCCACCCTTGTCAGACCCCCGCGGTATGGGACAAGGAGAATAAAGTATTAGAGCTCACTCTCCTCGGCGGCTTCGAGGCCCGGCTTAGGTCGGGGCCGACCGTCGCCCTGCCGACGAAGAAGGCCCAGGCGCTGCTCGCCTATCTGGCGCTGCCGCCGGGCGAGGCGCGTTCGCGCGACAAGCTGACGGGTCTCCTTTGGAGCGACCGCGGCGAGGAGCAGGCGCGCAGCAGTCTCAGGCACGCGCTCACCGCTCTCCGTAAGTCCCTCACTGCCGCCAGCCCGCCGCCTCTCATCGTTGACCGCGAGAGAATCTCCCTCGACCCGGCCACCGTCGAGGTCGATGCGGTGACGTTCAAGAGGCTGGTCGGCGAGGGAACGCCCGAGGCCCTCGAGCGCGCCGCCGCGCTTTACCAGGGGGATTTTCTCGACGGTATCGGGGTCCGCGACCCTGCGTTCGAGGAGTGGCTCTTTTACGAGCGCGAGCGGTTACGCGAGCTGGCGCGCGGCGCGCTTTCCAAGCTGCTCGCCCACCAACCTGCGGCCGGCGCGACGGCCCGAGCCGTCGAGACGGCGCGGCGGCTTGTGGCGTTTGATCCACTGGAGGAGGACACGCACCGCGCGCTCATCCGTCTCTACATGGAGCAGGGGCGACGGGGGGATGCGCTCCGGCAATACGAGCTTTGCCGTGACGTCTTGCGGCGCGAGCTGGGGGTGTCGCCGGAAGCCGAGACCGAGCGGCTCCACCAGGAGATCGGTCGGCAGCGACCGCCGGCGCCGAGTGACCTTGCCGGCGTGGGCGATGACGCGGCAGGGGAGGAGGCGCTAGCCAGCGACGCAGCCGAAGCGAGGGAACCCAGGGCACCGCCCCTGCCCGCCAAGCCCTCCATCGCCATACTCCCATTTGAGAACCTGAGTGGCGACCCCGAGCGGCAATACTTCAGCGACGGCATCACCGAGGACATCATCACCGAGCTCTCTCGCTTCCGGGACCTGTTCGTGATCGCCCGTAAGTCTTCGTTCGCTTACCGCGACAAGGCGGTGACCTTAGAGCAGGTAGGCCGGGAGCTCGGGGTGCAGTACGTGCTAGAGGGCAGTGTCCGCAAAGCAGGCAATACGATTCGAGTCACCGCCCAGCTCGTCGACGCCGCGACCGCAAACCACGTCTGGGCCGAGCGCTACGACCGCGAGCTCGAAGACGTTTTCGCCGTCCAGGACGAGATCACGCAGACGATCGTATCGACCCTTGCCGGGAGAGTGGAGGACGCGACGCGGGAGCGGGCCAAGCGCAAGAGCACCGATAGCCTGGCGGCCTATGACTATGTGCTGCGCGGAGATGAGGACGTCCAGCTGTACACGAAGGAGAAGACCGCCCGGTCACGGCAGATGTACCTGAAGGCGATAGAGCTGGATCCGCAGTACGCGCGGGCGTACGCAGGCGCTGCGCTCTCGTATCTTTCCGACTGGGGTTTCGCGTGGGGTGAGTCACCCGACGATGATTTGGACCGGGCCTTTCAATACGCGCAGCAAGCCGTCGCATTGGATGACTCGGAAAACCGTTCGCACTGCGTATTAGCTTATGCACATATGTTTCGGCAGGAGTACGCACGAGCAAAGGTCCATCAGGAAAAGGCCGTCGCGCTCAATCCCAACGACGCCGATGTTCTTATGCAATTGGCTTTCCTCTTGCCGTTGCTGGGCAAACATGAGGAAGGTATAGAGATGGGAGAGAAGGCGATTCGCCTTAACCCGTACCATCCGCCCTGGTACCTCGATTTCCTGGGCAGTGCCTATTACGCGGCGCGTCGGTACCAGGAGGCGATTACCGCGTTGGAGGGGGCACGCGACGCTCTTCCCGACACCGCTCCATGGCTGGCTGCCAGCTATGGTCAATCGGGCCGGCTCGACGACGCCCGTGCCCTGATGACGGACTACCTTGGGTCGGCCGGTGCCGAGCCGTGGTGGTTGAATGTGCCGGAATCGACGGCGGAGGTCGAAGGCGATCCAACCGGTTTATTGCGGTACATGGTCTATATGTACCCATTCAAGAACCCCGGCGACCTCGACCATCTTCTCGACGGCTTGCGCAAGGCGGGGTTGACGGAGTCAGGGTAGGCCGTCGGCCCGTCGTTTCCTTTGCCCCAGCCCTATACGGTGCGAAGTGGCGCCGCCGACGATGCGCCGGGCGCGCCACAGGCAAGCGTCGGGTGTCCGGGAGCGTCCGGCCGCACGGCGGTTCAGGCCTGGCGGCGGAGAGGACGCGCGGGTGAGGCTTCGTGCTCGCGCCTCACCCTGGTGAATCTTAGCGCCCGGATCTTGCGGGCCACGAACTCACTACGGACTCTGATCAGCAACACGGTCACGAAATAGGCGGTGAAACCGGCCGCCATGACGAACAGGGGGACGAGCATGGAGACGTGAATCGTCGGCCCGCCGAGGCGGGCGATGCTCGCCGGCTGGTGGAGGGTGCTCCACCACTCGACCGAGAACTTGATGATGGGCACGTTGATGAAACCCACCACGGCCAGGATCGCCGCCGCCTTGGCCCCTCGCGCGGGGTCGTCGTAGGCGTCGGCCAGCGCCATGTAGCCCAAGTAGAGGAAGAAGAGGATGAGGACCGAGGTGAGCCGCGCGTCCCACACCCACCAGGTGCCCCACATGGGCTCGCCCCACAGCGAACCGGTGGCGAGCGCGATGAAGGTGAAGCAGGCGCCGATCGGCGCCGCGGCGCGGGCGACGAGGTCGGCCAGCACATGCTTCCAGACGAGGAAGACGGCGCTCGCCGCCGCCATAGAGGTATAGACGAACAGCGCCATCCACGCCGCCGGCACGTGGACGAACATGATGCGAGAGCTTTCGCCCTGCTGGTAGTCCGGCGGCGCCACGAAGAGGCCGAGGTAGAGCCCCAGGCCAAGGAGCGCCGCACTCGCCCACCCGGCCCAGGGCAAGACGCGGGCGGAGAACCTCATGAAGCGGGCAGGGTTGGCGAGACGGTGCATGGCGCGCATCTCATCCTATTCCAGCGCCAGACGCAACGCCGCCGCACTCGCAAAAGGCGTGAGCGCAAGCGCCAACAGCAGGAGCCCGGCGAGCGCGATGAGCGACGGTGCCCCGCCCAAGCCCCTGATCGCCCCTTCCACCGCGGCGACCCCAAAAATGAGCACAGGCATGGCGAGCGGTAGGACAACGAGGCTCAAGAGCACGCCGCCGCGCCTCAATCCCACGGTGAGCGCCGCCCCGATCCCGCCGACCAGGCTCAGGACCGGGGTGCCGAGCGCGAGGGCGAGGATGAGCGTGAGCATCCCTTGTGCGTCCATGTTCATGAGCACCGCGAGGAGCGGCGAGGCGACGACGAGGGGCAGGCCTGAGGTGAGCCAGTGGGCGACACACTTGGCGAGCACGGTGAGCTCAAGGGGCAAGGGGGCGAGGGCGAGGAGCTCGAGACTCCCGTCCTCGTGGTCGGCGCGGAACAGCCGGTCGAGCGAGAGAGTGGCGGCCAGTAGCGCCGCGACCCAGATGGTCCCGGCGCTGATCCGGGCCAGCACCGCGGGGTCCGGCCCCACGCCCAGGGGAAACAGGGTGACCGCCAAGACGAAGAAGGCGAGCACCAGGACGGTGTCGCCGCCTTTCTTGAGGGCGAGCCGAACGTCGCGCCGTACGATCGTTCGGAAACGCCTCATAAGGCGGGCCCACTGAGATCGAGCCGGAGCTCATCCGCGCCGGCGAGGGCGAGCTCGCCGTGGGTGGCGACCATGACGATCCCGCCCTTCTCTCGGTGCTCGGCGATCAGGGCTTGGATTGCGGCGACCGACTCCTCGTCCAGGGTGACGGTGGGCTCGTCTAAGAGCCACAGCTTGGCGGGGCTCGCCGCGATCCGGGTCAGCGCCAGCCGGCGGCGTTGCCCGGCCGACAGGTAAGCGGCGGGCATGTCCTCGAGACCCTCGAGCCCCATCCGGGCCAGCGCCTGCGGCACGGAGGCCACGCTACCGCCGTGGAGCGCGGCCCAGAAGGCGAGGTTCTCGGCCACCGTGAAGACCGGCTTCACGGCGTCCAGATGGCCCACATAGTGAAGCCGCGCGCGGTGCCCCTCCGGGTCGTCGGCGATCGCGTCCCCGTCCCAAGTGACCTGCCCGGCTGCCGGCTTGAGAAGACCGGCCAGGATCTTGAGAAGGCTCGTCTTGCCGCTGCCGTTCGGGCCACGTAGGACGAGCGCGCCGCCGGTCGGAACCGCGAAATCGAGTCCTCTAAAGACGGTGCGCTCCCCCCTGACGCAGGTGAGGTTCTCGCCCTTGAGCCGGGCCGCCGCCGCTTGCTCGCTCACTTTGAGCCCATTGTGGAGGTTGCCGAAGAGGCCGGCACGCCCGCTGGTCAGCCGATGCAGCGGAACGGTTGACGTACGGGGTCACCCATGAGGAGGCCCCGTGTCAAGACACGAATCTCCCTGTCCCCGATGGTCTGGCGGCCGGAAGCGACCGCCACGTGCGGCTTTCCGGCGTCGTTCGGGCATTTCGCCCTTTATCGACCGGTGCCTCGTGCTATCTATGACTCGCGGACGGCCGCCGCGATCCCCGGCGTGCGTTGCCAGCCCGGCGGCAGGACCAGGAGAGGATCGCCGTGAGCTCTGCTTCTCGTGACAGCTTCGACGCGCTCGAGACCCTCACCGTCGCCGAGAAGACCTACGCGTACTACAGCCTCGAGGCCGCCGGCCGGGGCGGCCTGGGGGACGTTTTCCGGTTGCCGCGGTCTCTCAAGATCCTGCTCGAGAACCTCCTGCGCCATGAGGACGGGCGGAGCGTGACCGCGGACGACATCCGCGCCGTAGCCGGCTGGCTCGACGAGCGCACCTCCAGGCGCGAGGTCGCGTACCGCCCCGCCCGGGTGCTGATGCAGGACTTCACGGGTGTGCCTGCGGTCGTGGACCTGGCCGTCATGCGCGAGGCGATGGCGCGTCTCGGCGGCGAACCGGACGAGATCAATCCCCTCGCGCCGGCGGATCTCGTCATCGATCACTCCGTCCAGGTGGACCGCTTCGCCTCGGCGCAAGCCTTCGCCCACAACGTCAAGCTGGAGATGGCGCGCAACCGGGAGCGCTATGCGTTTCTGCGCTGGGGACAGGAGGCGTTCCGAGGCCTGCGCGTGGTCCCGCCCGGAACCGGCATCTGCCACCAGGTCAATCTAGAGTACCTGGCCCAGGTGGTGTGGACGTCAGGGGAGGACGGGCGCGTCACCGCCTACCCCGACACCCTGGTGGGGACGGACAGCCACACCACCATGGTGAACGGGCTCAGTGTCCTAGGCTGGGGGGTGGGCGGCATCGAGGCGGAGGCGGCCATGCTCGGCCAGCCGATCTCGATGGTGGTCCCGGAGGTCGTCGGCTTCAAGCTCAAGGGGGCGCTCACGGAGGGCGCGACGGCCACGGACCTCGTGCTGACCGTGACCCAGATGCTGAGAGAGTTGGGGGTGGTGGGGAAGTTCGTGGAGTTCTTCGGCCCGGGGCTCGACCACCTCGCGCTCGCCGATCGGGCGACGGTGGCCAACATGGCCCCGGAGTACGGCGCAACCTGCGGACTCTTCCCCATCGACGAGGAGACCCTCGATTACCTCCGTTTCACCGCCCGCGATCCCGAGCGCGTCGCGCTCGTGGAGACGTACGCCAAGGCGCAGGGCCTGTGGCGCGACGAGGAGGCGCCCGAGCCGCTGTTCACCGAGACGATCGAGCTCGACATCGGTACGGTCGAGCCCAGCCTCGCCGGGCCAAAGCGGCCGCAGGACAAGGTGCTCCTGTCGCGGGCGGCGGAGGCGTTTAGGGTGGCGCTAGCCGGTATGGTCGGCGTCGACCAAGACGAGGCCGCCGATGACATGACGGACGAGGGCGGCGGTGTAAGCGACGTGCGCTTCCTGCCCCGCCTTAACCGCGAGGTGCCGGTCGAGGGCGCCGACTACACGCTCAAGCACGGCGCCGTCGTGATCGCCGCGATCACGAGCTGCACCAACACCTCGAACCCCAGCGTCATGGTGGGCGCCGGCCTGCTTGCGCGCAACGCGCTCAGGCGCGGTCTCAAGGTCAAGCCGTGGGTCAAGACGTCGCTCGCGCCCGGCTCGAGGGTCGTCACCGACTACCTCGTCGCCGCCGGGCTGCAGGACGACCTCGACGCCCTCGGGTTCAACCTCGTCGGCTACGGCTGCACCACCTGCATCGGCAACTCGGGTCCGCTGCCGCCGGCCATCGCCAAGGCGGTGGAGGAAGGCGACCTCGTCGTCGCCTCGGCGCTGTCGGGAAACCGCAACTTCGAGGGCCGCGTCAACCCCCACGTACGCGCCAACTACCTGGCCTCGCCGCCGCTGGTGGTGGCCTACGCCATCGCCGGCAGCATGAACGTCGACCTTACGTGCGACCCCATCGGCGCGGACAGCGACGGCAATCCCGTGTACCTCCGCGACATCTGGCCGACGAACCAGGAAATCCAGGAAACCGTGCGCCGGGCGGTGACGCCGGAGATGTTTGCGTCTCGCTATGCCGACGTGTTCACCGGCGACGAGGCATGGCGGCAGATGGAGAGCGGCGGCGGGCTGACGTTCGCCTGGTCCGACGAGTCGACCTACGTCCAGCGCCCGCCGTACTTCGATGGCATCAGCGCCGAGCCGCCCGGCGTCAGCGACATCAAAGGCGCCCGCGTGCTGGCGCTCTTGGGCGACAGCATCACCACCGACCACATCTCGCCGGCGGGCAGCATCGCGCCGGCGAGCCCGGCCGGGCAATACCTCATCGCGCGCGGCGTGAAGCCCACCGACTTCAACTCGTACGGCAGCCGCCGGGGGAACCACGAGGTGATGATGCGGGGAACCTTCGCCAACATTCGCCTCAAGAACGAGATGGTGCCCGGTGTCGAGGGCGGCTGGACACGCACCATGCCGGACGGGGAGCGGATGACGATCTACGATGCGGCGATGCGGTACGCGGCGGCGAGCGTCCCCCTGGTGGTGGTGGCGGGCAAGGAGTACGGCACGGGCTCCTCGCGCGACTGGGCGGCGAAGGGGACCCGGCTGTTGGGTGTGAAGGCGGTGATCGCCGAGAGCTTCGAGCGCATTCACCGGGCGAACCTGGTCGGCATGGGCGTGCTTCCGCTCGCCTTCAAGGAGGGCATGTCCAGGCTGACCCTCAAGCTTGACGGCAGCGAGGTGTTCGACATGATCGGCCTGACGCACGGCCTCACGCCGGGTGCGGACGTCCCCTGCACACTCACCCGCGCAGACGGGGGTGTGGAGCGCATCGTGCTCACGTGCCGGATCGACACCGCCGACGAGGTCGAGTACTACCGCCACGGCGGCATCCTCGACTACGTCCTCCGCGACTTGGCCAAGGTGGCCTGAGGGTCGCCGGAGCACCGCTGGCCGAGGCCTTCGGGTCGCCATGCGTCACCCAAAAGTGAAGCGATTGTGATTGGCCTGCGCTAAGCGCCTGGACCAATGTGTGGGGTGTGATGCGTGCGGTCTTACGCCTTTTGGTCTCGGTCCTGCTGATCCTCGTTGGCACGGAGGCTGACGCGGGCTTGCGCGGCTCGCCGACGGTGGTGGAGCTCTTCACCTCCCAGGGCTGCGGCGCCTGCCCGTCGGCCGACCGGCTGCTCGGCGAGCTCGCCGCCCGCGACGACGTGATCGCGCTCTCGTTCCACGTCGACTACTGGGACTACATGGGCTGGAAGGACCGCTTCGCGAGCGAGCAGGCGACACGCCGTCAGCGGGCGTACGCGCGGGTCTTAGGCGTGCCGATGGTGTACACCCCGCAGATGGTCGTCGACGGGGTGATCCAAGAGAAGGGCACCAATCGGGCCGCCGTGGTGACGGCGATCCAAGAGGCGGCCCGCGCCGACCGGCTTGACGTCGACATCGACCTCATGTGGACGGGCCACGACCGGCTCAGCGTCGTCATCCCCGAGGGTCGCTTCGACGGCACCGCCACCGTGTGGTTCGTCCGCTACGACATCGAGCGCACGACGCGGGTGACGGCCGGCGAGAACGCAGGCCGCAACCTTCGGCACGTCAACGTGGTCCGCGAGGTCTTCCCCATCGCCACCTGGTCCGGCGAGGCGGTGCGGATCAATTTGTCGGCGAACGAGCTCCGGTTAGGCGAGGAGGACGGTTCCGGCTGCGCCATCATCCTCCAGCCGGAGGGGCTGGGGCCGGTCCTCGGCGC
>JBHICW010000062.1:0-10304 GCA_046759785.1 Alphaproteobacteria bacterium | reverse complement strand
GCCCGGCAGGACTCGAACCTGCGACAACGCCGTTATGAGCGGCGCGTTCTAACCAACTGAACTACGGGCCCGCGTCGCCGGACAGGCTAACGCACGGAGCGGCGGCGTCAACCCCGGCCAAAGCGTCGAGGCGGAGGCCAAGGACCACCAGGCGCGCTCAGGAAGATGTCGTCACTCACCGCGCTCTCCGTTCCTCAAGCAGGCTCTGCAAGGGCCGATTCCAGTATGCGCGCGACGTGAAGGGCTTGGCGTCCGGTGGCGTCGCGGATCTGCTGGCGGCAGCTCGTCCCGTCGGCGACGATCAGGGTGTCCTCGTCCGCCGCCTGCACCGCCGGCAGCAGCGTGAGCTCCGCCATCTTGAGCGACAGGTCGTAATGCTCCGCCTCGTAGCCGAAGGCGCCGGCCATGCCGCAGCAGCTCGACTCGACCCTTTCGACCCTGAGCTCGGGGATCCAACCCAGCACGCGTTCGACCGCGGGCATGACGCCGAAGGCCTTCTGGTGACAGTGGCCGTGAACGAGGGCGCGTCCAGCGCCAACCGCCTTGAGGCCGAGATCGAGGCGCCCGGCCGCTTGCTCCTCGGCCAGGAACTCCTCGAACAGCTTGGCGCCGCGGGCGAGGGTCCGGGCCGCCTCGCCCGGCAGCAGGGCGGGCAACTCGTCGCGCAGGGTGAGCAGACAGGAGGGCTCCAGCCCGACCACCGGGACGCCCCGCTCGACCTCCGGCACGAGCGCCTTGAGGAGACGCTCCCCTTCGGCGCGGGCCTCCTCAGTGAGCCCCACAGACAGGAATGTGCGACCGCAGCAGAGCGGGCGCCCGCCGTCGCGTGGCTTCGCCGCCCGAATGCGGTAGCCGGGGGCGCCGAGCACGGCGAGCGCGGCGCGCGCGTTCTCGGGCTCGAAGTAGGTATTGAACGTGTCGGCCAAGAGGATCACCTCGCGCCCGCCCGTCGCCGCCTCGGCGCGGTCCGCCTCGGCCGCGGCGAACGGATCGCGGCGCCAGCGCGGAAGCGGCCGCCGGGCCGCAAAGCCCAGACACCGCTCGCTCGCCCAAGCCACCCCCGGCACGTGGTCGCGGAGGTTGACGAGCGAAGCCAACCGCGCCGCCCAGGGGGCGTAGCGCGGGAGGTAGGCGATGAGCCGTTCACGCGGCCGCAAGGAATGCCGCCTGCGGTAGTGGGTCAGCACCTCGACCTTCATCCGCGCCATGTCGACGCCCGTCGGACACTCGCGCTTGCAGCCCTTGCACGAGACGCAGAGTGCGAGCGTGTCGTACATCGCATCGGAGGTCAGCGCGTCGCGGCCGAGCTGGCCGCTGAGCGCCAGGCGCAGCGTGTTGGCGCGCCCACGCGTCAGGTGCTGCTCGTCGCGGGTGACGCGATAGGACGGGCACATGACCCCCGGCTCGGCCTTGCGGCAAGCGCCGTTGTTGTTGCACATCTCGACGGCGCCGAGAAAACCGCCCCACGCCGACCAGTCGAGCACGGTGTCGACCGCCTCGGGCTGGTAGCCGGGCCCATAACGGAACAGGCGCCGGTCGTCCATCCGCGGCGGGCGAACGATCTTGCCGGGGTTGAACAGGCCGACCGGATCGAAGGCGTCCTTGACTTCCTCGAGCGCCCGCACGACGCGCGGCCCGAACATCGCCGCGTGGAACTCTGATCTCACCAGCCCGTCGCCGTGCTCGCCCGAGTGGGAGCCCTTGTACTCGCGGACCATGGCGAACGCCTCCTCGGCGATCGCCCGCATCTTCTTCACGTCCACCTCGTCCTTGAGGTTCAGGATCGGGCGCACGTGCAGGCAGCCGACCGAGGCGTGGGCGTACCACGTGCCGGTGGTGCCGTACTTGGCGAACACGCGGTTCAAGCGATCGGTGTAGTCCGCCAGGCCTTCGAGAGGGACCGCGCAGTCCTCGATGAAGGACACCGGCTTTCCGTCGCCCTTCATCGACATCATGATGTTGAGCCCGGCCTTCCGCACCTCCCAGATCTCCCGTTGGAAGGCGGACTCCAGCGCCCCGACCACGCAGTCGGGGAAGCCCAGCGTCCCCATGAGCTCGTCGAGACGCTTGAGCCGGCGGAGCTGGTCGCCGCGCTCCTCGCCCGCGAACTCGACGAGTAGCAGGGCGGCCGGGTCGCCCTTCACGAAGCGAGCGATGGAGTCCAGGTACAGGGGGATGTCGCGGGCCAGCTCGATCATCGTGCGGTCGACGAGTTCGACCGCCGCCGGTCCCAGCTCGACAATAGGACGGGTGGCGTCCATCGCCTCGTACAAGCCGGGGAAGTGACAGACCCCCAGAACCCGGTGCGCCGGCACCGGCTGCAGGTCCAGGGTGAGGCGGGTGAAGAAGGCTAGCGTCCCTTCGGCGCCGACCAGCAGGTGCGCCATATTGTGGCCCTGGCCGGAGACGGTGTCGATGTTGTAGCCCCCCACCCGGCGCAACATCTTGGGGAAGCGCATCGCGATCTCATCGGCGTCCCGCTCGGCCACGGCCCGCACGCGGCGGACCAGCTCCTTGTAACGGCCGTTGCCGGGCACCTGCTCGATCGCGCCCGGGACCGGGCCGAACTCCAGCACCGAGCCGTCGGACAGCACGGCCTCGACGGCGCGGACGTTGTGGACCATGTTGCCGTAGCGGATGGAGCGCGCCCCGCAACTGTTGTTGCCGGCCATGCCGCCGAGCGTGGCGCGGTTCGCCGTCGCGGGATCGACGGGGAAGAACAGGTCGTGCCGCGCGAGATACGCATTGAGCCGTTCGAGCACCAGGCCGGGCTCGACAGTCACCGTCCGTGACCCGGCGTCGAAGTCGAGGACCTGATTGAGGTACTTGCTGGTGTCGAGGACGAGAGCCTCTCCCACGGCCTGACCGGACTGGGAGGTTCCGCCGCCGCGGGGCAGCACGGGCACCCCCTCCTCGGCCGCGATCTGGATGGCGCGGACGACGTCCTCCTCCGTCTTAGGCACGCCGACCCCGATCGGCTCGATCTGATAGTGCGACGCGTCGGTGCTGTACCGGCCGCGGCTGAAGGGGTCGAACAGAACCTCCCCTTCGAGCTCTCGAGAGAGCCGCGCGGCGAGAGCGCCGTCGCCAACTCTCGAACCGCCCGATGCCGTTACCGTCCGGCCCTGGCCCAAGGGCAAGCTCCATTTGGGGCTGGTGTGACCAGCGCCTACGTTAGGATAGTGCATCTAAATTGCAAGCAGACGGCGAGCCGGTCGAAGACTGGTAAGGCGCGGCAGCGTTCCTTGGGCGTGCGCGAGGTGTTTGCCGGCCCGACGACGAGGTTGAACGGGCTCGCGAATGCATGCATGATTCCCAATCGGAACCAGGAACGTGCTTGGCCGTCGCGGGTACCCTCGGCTCGCAGCCAAGGAAGAGTCCTTGTCGGTTGAACCTGCGTCTCATGCCAACGTCGAAACGGGGACGCCGTCGATGAGCCCCGAGAGCGGCCGCCATTTCCTCCAGATCCCCGGGCCGACCAACGTCCCCGACCGGGTCCTGCGCGCCATCGAACGGCCCACCATCGACCACCGGGGGCCGGAGTTCGCGAAGCTCGCCCGCGAGACGCTGGACGGTCTCGAGGAGGTGTTTCAAGCCTCGGGACCGGTGCTCATCTATCCCTCGTCCGGCACCGGGGCGTGGGAGGCAGCGCTCGTCAACACGCTGTCGCCGGGCGAGAAGGTGTTGATGTTCGAGACCGGGCACTTCGCCACCCTGTGGTGCAACATGGCGCGGCGCTTCGGGCTCAAGGTCGAGTTCGTGCCCGGCGACTGGCGCCACGGCGTCGATCCCGAGGCAGTGGAGGCACGGCTCGCCGAGGACCGCGCCCACGCCATCAAGGGGGTCTGCGTCATCCACAACGAGACCTCGACCGGGGCCACCAGCCGCGTGGCCGAGATCCGCCGGGCCATCGATCGTGCCCGCCACCCGGCGCTCTTCATCGTCGACACCATCTCGTCGCTGGGCTCGATCGACTACCGGCACGATGAGTGGGGCGTGGACGTGACGGTGGGGTGCTCGCAGAAAGGGCTGATGCTGCCGCCGGGCCTCGGTCTCAATGCGGTGAGCGAGAAGGCCCTGAAGGCCGCCGAGACGGCCCGCCTGGCGAAGTCCTATTGGGACTGGAAGCCGATGCTGTCGACGAATGCCGTCGGCTTCTTCCCATACACGCCGGCCACCAACCTGCTCTTCGGGCTCAAGGAAGCCCTTCAAATGCTGCGCGAGGAAGGGCTTCGTAACGTCTTCGCCCGCCACGACCGCCTGGCCGAGGCGACGCGGCGGGCCGTGCGGGCCTGGGGGCTCGAGATCCTATGCGTTAACCCGGCGGAGTACAGTAGCTCGCTCACCGCCGTGCTGGTGCCGGAGGGCGCCGACGCCGACGCCTTGCGCTCCGTCATCCTCGACCATTTCAACATGTCGTTGGGGACCGGGCTGGGGAAGCTCAAAGGCAAGGTTTTCCGCATCGGCCACCTCGGCGACTTCAACGAGCTGATGCTCGCTGGTACGCTCGGCGGCATCGAGATGGGGCTCGAGATAGCGGGCGTGCCGCACACCCGGGGCGGGGTGACGGCAGCGCTCGAGTACCTCACGACCGGCCGCCGGCCGGCCGTGACCGAGGCGGCGGCCGACCGCGCGCTGGCCTGACGTCGCCACAACCACGAACCGAAAGGGAGGAAGGATCATGAAGCTCGTAAAGCTTATAGCAGCCGTCGCGGTGGCGGCGGGCAGCCTGGCCACGGGGCACACCGTCGCCCAGGCGTTGGAACTCAAATTCGGCCATGTCGGCGCGCCCGGCTCGCTCTTCGACCTCACGGCCAACGAGTTCGCCGAGCGGGCCAACGCCAACCTGGCCGGCAAGGCTACGGTTGTGGTCTTCGGCGCGAGCCAGCTTGGCAAGGACAAGGAGCTGCTGCAGAAGCTGAAGCTCGGCACGGTGGACTTCGCGCTTCCGTCCACGGTCATGTCGACGGTGGCCGACGAGTTCGGCCTCTTCGAGATGCCCTATCTGGTCAAGGACCGCGCGCACATGAAGCGGATCGAGAACGAGATCTTCTGGTCCAAGCTCGCGCCGGCCGTGGAGAAGAAGGGCTATAAGATCATCGCCCTCTGGGAGAACGGCTTCCGCCATATCACGAACAACGTTCAGCCCATCAACACGCCTGATGACCTGAACGGCATTAAGCTGCGGACGCCGAAGGGCAAGTGGCGCGTCAAGATGTTCCAGTCCTATGGCGCCAACCCGACACCGATGGCCTTCTCCGAAGTCTTCGTGGCCCTGCAGACCGGCGTCATCGACGGCCAGGAGAACCCCTTCGCCCAGATCTACAGCGCCAAGTTCCACGAGGTGCAGAAGTACCTGTCGCTCACCGGCCACGTCTACACGCCGGCCTATGTGACAGTGGGCAAGGAGAAGTGGGAAAGCCTGCCCGACGACATCCGCACGGTCCTGGAAGAGACCGCCAGGGAGACCCAGCCCTTCGTGTACGAGACGGCGGCCGGGCTCGAGAAGGAGCTGCTCGACAAGCTCGGTCAGTCCGGCATCAAGATCAACGAGGCCAGCAAGGCGGCCTTCATCGACGCCAGCAAGGGCATTTACGACGGGTTCGCCGACGAAGTTCCCGGCGGTGGCGAGCTGGTCGACAAGGCGATGAGCCTCGCCGGAAGTTCTTGACACGATGGCCTCGCCCCGGCGATCCACGGGGCGAGGCCTTTCTTCTTGCTCTTGGGTGAGGAAGGCAGTCCGCGTGTGGTCCCGCCTGCGCATGGGCTTGGAGCGCCTGCTGGAAGGCATCGTCATCGCGCAGATGGCGGCCCTGGCGGTGGTCGTGGTCGTCGCCGTCACCTTCCGGAAGGCAGGCGCCTCGCTGAGCTGGTACGACGAGGTGGCGTCCATCATGCTCGCATGGCTGACCTATTACGGGGCCGCGCTGGCCGCGCTCAAGCGCGCGCATATCGGTTTCCCGGGCCTCGTTGAGGCGATCCGTCCGCCGTGGCGGCTCGTGTTCGTCGCAGTGTCGGAAGCCTTCGTGTTCGCCTTCTTCATCCTCATGGGCTGGGTCGGTTGGGAGGTCCTTGAGGCCCTTGAAGGCGACACCCTCGTGAGCCTGCCGCAGGTGCCCGTCCAGTTCACCCAGTCGGTCATCCCCATCGGAGCGGCCCTCTTCGTCATCGCGGAAGGGTTGAGCCTGCCCGAAGTCTGGCGGCGGGCCAGAGCAGGCGAGCGGCTGGGCCATGACGAAGTTCCAACGGAGGTCGTGGCGGAGGACGAGGTCGAAGCGAAGGTCGTGACCAAGTGACCCTGCTCCTCATGCTCACCGGGCTGTTCGGGCTGATCCTCATCAACGTGCCGATCGCGGTGGCGCTCGCCGTGGTGGCGGTGATCGCCATGGCCGCGACGCAGGGCCTCGACATCTTACCCAACGTGGCTCTCGTCATGTTCGACGGGGCCTCCAAGTTCCCCCTCCTCGCGATCCCGCTTTTCATCCTGGCGGGAGCGATCATGAACTCCTCCGGCATATCGCGCCGGCTCATCGCCTTCGCGTCCGCCCTGGTCGGCTTCATCCGCGGCGGGCTCGCCATGGTCAACATCGGCACCTCGATGTTCTTCGCCGAGATTTCCGGCTCGGCGGTGGCGGACGTCGCGGCCTTGGGTTCGATCCTGGTCCCGGCGATGAAGAAGCGCGGCTATCCGGGGCCCTTCGCGGCGGCGGTAACCTCGTCCTCGGCCACGCTCGCCATCATCATCCCGCCCTCGATCCCGATGATCCTTTACGCCGTGATGGCCGACAGCTCGGTCGTGCAGGTTTTCGTCGCCGGCGTCATTCCCGGCATCCTGGGCGGCTTGGGGATGATGTGCGTGGCCTACTGGTTCGCCCGGCGCTTTCACTACCCGGTCGAGGAGGTTTTCCGGCTTCGCCGCCTGTGGCTCACCTTCAAGCAGGCGGCTTGGGCCTTTCTTCTGCCGATCATCATCCTGGGGGGCATTTTCGGCGGCGTGGTCACGGCGACCGAGGGCGCCGGTCTCGCCGTGGTGGCGGCGCTTTTCGTGGGCGGGATGATCTACCGCGAGCTCAACTGGGCGCACCTCGGTGCGGCGATGATCGGGGGCGGCGTCCAGACGGCGGTGGTCATGTTGCTGGTGGCCGCCTCGGCCCTCGTCGGCGTCTACCTGACCGAGCTGCAGGTGCCGCAAAAGCTCGCCGCCGAGATCATCAGCCTGACCGACAACCGTTACGCGATCCTCGGCCTTCTCAACGTGTTTTTTCTTGTGATTGGGCTGTTCCTGCACTCGGCGGCGGCGATCATTCTGGTGGTGCCGATCGTCATGCCCCTCGTCAACGCGGTCGGCATCGACCCCGTGCACTTCGGCCTGGTGGTGGCCCTGAACCTCGGCATCGGCCAGCAGACGCCGCCCGTGGCAAGCGTGCTGATCACCGCCTGCGCGGTGGCCAAGGCCGACGTGTGGGAGGTGACCAAGGTCAACGTCTACTTCATCGGCTTGCTCTTTGCCTTGCTGTTACTGGTCACCTACGTGCCCGTCGTGCCCATGGCCCTGGTCGAACTGTTCTATCGGTAGACACGACCTTAGACACAGCCTTTGAGCCGGAGGACGACACATGAGCGAGTTAATCTTGGTGGAGCGTACCGACCCGATCGCCACTGTCGTCCTCAACCGTCCGGAGAAACTCAACGCGCTGACGAAGCCGATGTGGCACCGCCTCGGCGACACGTTCAGCAAGCTGTCGGCCGACGACGGCGTGCGCTGCGTGGTGGTCCGCGGGGCCGGCGCCAAGGCGTTCAGCCCCGGCAACGACATCGCCGAGTTCGAGACCGAGCGTGCGAACGTCGAGCAGGCGCGGGCGTACGGGCGGGTCATGGGTCGCACCTTGAACGCGCTCAGGGATTGCCCGCACCCGACGGTCGCGCTTATCAGGGGCATTTGCGTCGGCGGCGGCCTCGAAATCGCGGCGCTCTGCGACCTCCGCATCTGTGGCGAGTCGAGCCGCTTCGGGGTGCCGATCAACCGCCTCGGTCTGGTCATGGCCTATCCCGAAATCCAGGGTCTGTTGGCGCTCGTCCGGCCTCAAGTGACGCTCGAGCTCCTGCTCGAAGCCCGTATCTTCGGCGCCGCCGAGGCCAAGGAGAAGGAGCTGGTCAATCGGGTCGTCGCCGACGACAGGGTCGAGGAGGAGGCGTACGCCACGGCCCGGCGCATCGCCGCCGGAGCGCCGCTCGTCAACCGCTGGCACAAGAAGTTCATTCGCCGGCTAGCCGACCCCACGCCGCTGAGCGACGCGGAGCTCGACGAGGGCTACGCCTGCTTCGGCACCGAGGACTTTCAGATCGGCTACAAGGCCTTCCTCGCCAAGACCACACCACAGTTTAAGGGACGCTGACATGTCTGAGAGCGCTGCCAGGGCGTCGACCCCCAAGGGACCGTTGGCCGGCCTCAAGGTCATCGAACTCGCCCATATCATGGCGGGACCCGTCTGCGGCCTGATGCTGGCCGACATGGGGGCCGATGTCATCAAGGTCGAGAAGGTGCCGGAGGGCGACGACACGCGCCGCATGGTGCCGCCCCGCATCGACGGCGAGTCGGCCGCCTTTCTGATGATGAACCGCAACAAGCGCGGTCTCGCCGTCAACCTCAAGCACGAGGTGGGACCCGAGGTGCTGCGCCGGCTGCTGAGCCAGGCCGACGTCGTCACCGAGAACTACCGTCGCGGCACGATGGAGCGGCTGGGCCTCGGCTACGACGCGCTCAGGCACGACAACCCGGGCCTAATTTACTGCGAGGTCTCGGGCTTCGGGCGCACCGGGCCTTATGCAGACCGTGCCGGCTTCGACCTCATCGCCCAAGGGATGAGCGGACTCATGAGCATCACCGGCGAAGGGCCGGACCGCCAGCCGGTCAAGGTGGGGGCACCGGTCACCGATATCACGGCCGGGATTCTCGCCGCCATGGGCGTGGTGGCCGCGTACGTCCACCGGATGCGCACCGGCGAAGGGCAACGGGTCGACACCTCCCTCTTCGAAGCCGGCATCGTCCACACCTACTGGCAGTCGGCCATCTGCTTCGCGACGGGCGTTTCCCCGGCGCCGATGGGCTCGGCGCACCCCTTGAATGCGCCTTACCAGGCGTTCGAGACGGCCGACGGTTGGATCACCATCGGTGCCGCCAACCAGGCCAACTGGCTGCGCCTGGTTGAGGTGGTGGAGGCGCCGGAACTGGCCGCCGACCCGCGGTTCAAGGACAACCCCGCGCGCATGGCCCATCTCGATGAGCTGGTCGTGGAGCTCAGCGCCCGCTTCCGCCGGCGAAGCACGGCCGCTTGGCTCGGTCGCCTCGACAAAGCAGGCGTGCCGGCCGGGCCTGTCTTGGGCATTGCCGAGATGCACCGTGACGAGCAGACCCTGGCCCGCCGAATGGTGCTCGAGGTGCCGCACAAACGCGCCGGTACCGTCAACGCCCTCGGCTTGCCGGTGAAGTTCTCACAGACCCCGGGGGCGGTCGCGAGGGGCGCTCCCGTCTACGGCGAGCACACCCGCGAGGTGCTGCGAGAACTCGGCTACGCCGACGGGGAGATCGACCATCTGGTTCAGGTCGGCGCCATCGTCGCCGCCTGACGGCACCGCGCCGGGGACTCCGCTACCGGCGCCGCCCCGGACGCCCGACACGGACGACAAGCGAATTCCTGCCTCCGGACGAGGTACCGGCGCCCGCCGGCGCTAGGTGTCGAGGAAGCTCCTCAGCCTGCGGCTGCGGCTCGGATGTTTCAGCTTCCTGAGCGCCTTGGCCTCGATCTGCCGGATCCGTTCCCGGGTGACCGAGAACTGCTGGCCGACCTCTTCGAGCGTGTGGTCGGTGTTCATACCGATGCCGAAGCGCATCCTGAGCACTCGCTCCTCGCGTGGGGTGAGCGTGGCCAGGACGCGTGTCGTGGCCTCGCGTAGGTTGGACTGGATGGCGGCATCCACCGGCAGCACCGCGTTCTTATCCTCGATGAAGTCGCCGAGGTGGCTGTCCTCGTCGTCGCCGATCGGCGTCTCCAAGCTGATCGGCTCCTTGGCGATCTTGAGCACCTTGCGGACCTTCTCAAGCGGCATGGCGAGCTTTTCCGCCAGCTCCTCCGGCGTCGGCTCGCGTCCGATCTCGTGGAGCATTTGCCGCGACGTCCGCACCAGCTTGTTGATCGTCTCGATCATGTGGACCGGGATGCGGATCGTGCGCGCCTGGTCGGCGATCGAACGGGTGATCGCCTGGCGGATCCACCAGGTCGCGTAGGTGGAGAACTTATAGCCCC
>JBHICW010000061.1:0-10307 GCA_046759785.1 Alphaproteobacteria bacterium | reverse complement strand
GTACAGTCGACCGCCGCAAGAAGGCCGGCTCCGGGGCCGCTTCATGGGCGACCACGCGACCCAGTAGACGCCTCGCGTTTGCAAGCTGTCACGATCCTGTCGAACAGGTCGTCCCAGCGGCCGAGCCCTCAGCCCTTTGCCCCGGGCCGCGCGGCCGGTCCGTCGCCGTTGTCGGTCAACACGGCTCGGGCTCGGCAAACGGGGTTCGCCGGGCGAGTTAGGCGGCCGTGAGGGCGCGATCAGCCTGGGCGGGCGGCAGCGAGCGCCGCTTCCTCCACTCGGATCCTATGACGGAGCAGCGCGAGATTGAGGACGGAGAAGAGCGCCGCGATCTCCCACGCTCCGAAGGTGAGGGGAACGAGCGCGATCTCGCACGCGACGACGAGGTAGTTGGGGTGCCGGAGGTAGCGGTAGGGGCCTTTCCTCACGAGGGGCGCGCCGGGAACGACGATCACCCGGGTGGTCCAGCGCTCGCCCAAGCTGGCGATGATCCAGACCCTCACCGGCTGGAGCAGGAGGAACCCTCCGAGAAAGGGGAGCTCCGCCGGCGTCGCAGAGTCGACCGTAGCGAGCAGCGCCACGAGCCAGCCTCCGTGCAGGATGAAGAAAAGGGGATAGTGGCGGGCGCCGACCTCGTAACCACCCCGCCCGAGCAGCCGACGCGTGTTGCGCGCCGCGAGGCCGAGTTCGACGAGACGTGCGAGCAGGATGAAGGCGACGACCGCGTGGAGCGCGCTCACGTTTCGAGGAGCAAGAACCCCGCCGTGAACCCGGGTCCGAGCGAGGACATGAGATGGCGTCCACGGGCGCCGTCCTGAAGCGCGCGCTCGAGAACGAAGAGTACGGTCGCCGCGGACATGTTTCCGTAATCCTTGAGGACTGAGCGCGAATCGACCAGCGCGCCGCGCGGGAGGTCGAACGCGTTCTCGAGCGCGTCGACGACCTTGGCGCCGCCGGGATGACAGAGCAGGCGATCGACGTCCGCCACGGTGAGCCCCTGGGAGGCCAGGAACCGGTTCGTCGTGTCGCGGAACTTGGTGCGCACGAGGGCGGGAATGTCGCGCGAGAAGACCACGGCCAGCCCGTCGTCCACCACGTTCCAGCCCATGATGTCGAGCGAGCGCGGCCAGGTGTGCTCGCCCCAGCCGGTGAGGGCCGGGCCCTCGCCGCCGCAGCGGACGATGCCGGCCGCCGCGCCGTCGCCGAACAGGGCGGTGGCGACGAGGTTGCTCTTGGAGCGGTCGCTCTGGCGGAAGGTGAGCGCGCACAGCTCCACGACCAGGAATAGAACCGTACTGCCCGGTGCCGCCTGCGCGAACGCGGCCGCTCGGGCGAGTCCCAGCACCCCGCCGGCGCAGCCGAGGCCGAAGATCGGCAGGCGCTGGACGTCGCGCCGGAACGCCAGGCGCTCCATCAGCAAAGCCTCCAGGCTGGGCGTCGCGATCCCTGAGGTCGACACCGCCACGATGGTGTCGATGTCGGCCGGGCGCAGCCGGGTCTCTTGGAGGCACGCGCGCGTCGCGCGCTCGAGAAGCCCCACAGCGTTCTCCACGTAAAGGTGGTTGCGCTCGGCGAAGCCGTGCTCCTGCTCGTACCACTCGATCGGTACGCAGGAGTACCGGGTCTCGATCGCCGCGTTGGTGTATATCTCTAAGAGCCTTTCGAGGTCGGCGAAGGCGCCGTCGAAGAGCCGCCTTCCGGCCGTCATGACGTCGGCCTGGCGTAGCCGGTAAGGAGGAACCGCGGTCGCAAGCGCCACAAGGCGCGGGGTCTCCGGCGTGATCATGTCGGCTTGCTCCGATCGAGCACAAACGGCGTTCCGGGGCACGATCCCCGCTCTATGTACAGCCGCTGGCGCCCTATTATTCAATCATCGGCCGTTGATGTCATCGGCCTGGGCGGTGGGATTGGCCGACGCATGAAAGGCCTCTGTTTCCGGACGGGACTTCGATCCGGCGCATCCCGGACGCAGGGCTCCACGCGAAGGCACCGGCGGCTTGCGCGGATTACGTGAAGCCATCATATGTTGGACAGCGCTTGCTTGCTTCGTTTTCGGCAGGAAGGCAAGGAGGATATGAGCGGCAATTCGAATCGCACGTCTTCGGCGCGGTCGGGGCCCAAATTGGTGGCTGGCACGCTGAGGCGGGGACGCATTCGCCTCTTTCGGCGGCTGAGAAACAACCTGCTTGCGGGGATCATCGTCACGGCGCCGATCGGCCTCACCATCTACTTCTCGTGGCTGTTCATCGACTTCGTCGACAGCAAGATCACCGTGTTGATTCCGGCGACGTACAACCCGGAGACCTATCTCCCCTTCGGCATTCCCGGACTCGGCGTTGTCGTCGTCATCGTTGCGCTCACGCTGATCGGCGCCCTGGCGGCGGGAATTGTGGGTCGCACCCTCGTCCAGACGGGGGAACAGATCCTGGCGCGGATGCCCGTCGTGCGCACGATGTACACGGCGCTCAAGCAGATCTTCGAGACGGTCCTCGCCCGGTCGTCCAAGGCATTCCGCGAGGTGGTGCTCATCGAATATCCCCGGAAAGGGATCTGGGCCCTGGGCTTCGCCACCGGGACGACCAAGGGCGAGGTCCAGAACGTCATCGAGGACGAGGTCGTCAACGTGTTCCTTCCGACCACGCCCAACCCGACCTCGGGGTTCCTTCTCTTCTTGCGACGAAAGGAAGTGGTCTTCCTCGACATGACCGTCGAGGAGGGGATCAAGATGGTCATCTCGGGCGGCATCGTGGCGCCCCCCGACCGCCGGCGGAAGAAGGAGCGCGAGACGCCGAAGATCCGCGCCGTGGCCCGCGAGGCCCGGCCGAGCGAGGCCTGAGGCGCTCCTGAAGAGATTCCCCAGGGTCGGCCCGCGTTGGGGCCGGCTCGCCACTCGCTCCGACACGTCTTGGGGTGACGGGCGCTCAGCCCGACCGTAAGTATTTCACGGCCGCGTCTCTCTCGAAGAGATAGAGCAGATGCCGGAGCGCCTGCCCGCGCGGGCCGTTGAGCCCGGGGTCGCGGGCGAGCACGAGCCGGGCGTCGTCGCGTGCGGCGGCCAGCAGGTCTTCGTGGGTGACGAGATCGGCTAAGCGGAACACGGGGAAACCGCTCTGTCGGGTGCCCAAGAGCTCTCCCGCTCCCCTGAGCCTGAGATCCTCCTCGGCGATTCGGAAGCCGTCGTCGGTCTCCCTGAGAATGCCGATCCGGGCCCGCGCCATCTCGGTGAGGGGCGGCGCGTAGAGGAGAAGGCAGCTCGAGCGCGTCTCCCCGCGCCCGACACGGCCCCGAAGCTGGTGCAGCTGAGCGAGCCCGAAACGCTCCGCGTGCTCGACCACCATGACCGAGGCCTCGGGCACGTCCACGCCCACCTCGATCACCGTCGTCGCCACGAGGACGTCGACGGGCCCGCCGGCGAAGGCCTCCATCACGGCGTCCCGTTCCGGGCCTTTCATCCGGCCGTGCACCAGGCCGACCCGCTCGCCGAAGACGCGGGCGAGGTGGGCGTGCCGCTCGGCCGCAGCGGCAAGGTCCACGGCCTCCGACTCGTCCACCAGAGGGCACACCCAGTACACCTTCGCCCCGCGGTCGAGCGCCCGGCGCACGGCCCGGACCACCTCATCGAGGCGCGTCAAGGGCAGGGCCCGGGTCGTGATCGGCTTGCGTCCGGCGGGCTTCTCGGGAAGGCGCGAGACATCCACGTCCCCGTAAGCCGAGAGCACCAGAGTGCGCGGGATCGGCGTCGCCGTCATCACCAGCATGTCGGCCCCCGGCCCCTTGGCCCCCAGGGTGAGACGCTGGTGGACGCCGAAGCGGTGCTGTTCGTCGATCACCGCGAAACCCAGGTCGCGGAAGGCGACCCCTTCCTGGAATAGAGCGTGCGTGCCGACCGCAATCGCTACTGAACCGGAGGCGAGCCCGGCGAGGAGATGCTCCCGTGCCTTGCCTTTGTCGCGCCCGGTGAGCAGGCCCACCTCCACATCCGCGGCCCGCGCCAGGGGCTCGATAACGGCGAAGTGTTGGCGGGCCAGAATCTCGGTCGGCGCCATCAGCGCCGCCTGCGCCCCGGCTTCCACGGCGATGAGCATGGCCATGAGTGCGACCACGGTCTTACCGCTGCCCACGTCGCCCTGGAGGAGGCGGAGCACACGCTGGTTGTCGGCCATGTCGGCCCCGATCTCGTCGATCGCGCGGCGCTGCGATGCTGTGAGCTCGAAGGGGAGGGCCTTGAGCGCCGCCGACCGGAGCCGGCCGTCGCCCCGAAGCCTGCGGCCGGGCCGACGCCGTTGCTGCGCGCGAATGAGCGCGAGCGCCAGCTGGTTGGCCAGCAGCTCGTCATAGGCGAGACGTCGGCGGTCGGCGTGGGCGGGATCGAGATTCGCTTCGCTGCGCGGGCCGTGAACGGCGGCGACGGCCTCCCGCCAGCTCCGCCACCGCTGGCGCTCCAGGTAGGCGGGGTCGACCCACTCGGCGAGGTCGGGGGCTTGCTTAAGCGCTTCGCGGATCGCCTTGGCAAGCGGCTTGGGCGTGAGCCCGGTGGTGAGAGGGTAGACCGGCTCGACGCTTGCGATCGTCTCTTTCTCGGAGACGGGCACGATGTGGTCGGGGTGAGTCATCTGGATCTGAGAGCCGAAATGGTCCACCCGCCCGCTCACGACGCGGACTTCCCCTTCCGGCAGGGCCTTCGTGAGGTAGTCCTCGTGGGCGTGAAAGAAGACGAGGTAGAGGCGACCGGTCTCGTCGGCGCAGCGCACCCGGTAGGGCTGGCGCTTGTTCGCGGGTGGCAGGTGGGCTTCGACCCGGACCGTGAGCGTCGCCACGACCCCCGGCGGGGCGGCGCCCACGTTCGGCGAGAACCGCCTGTCCACGAGCCCGCTCGGCAGGTGCCACAGGAGGTCCACGACTTTGGGACCCGCGGCTCGTGCGATCAACTTGCCGAGGCGCGGTCCCACCCCCTTGAGCGACGTCACCGGGGTGAACAGCGGATAGAGGGCCCGAGGGCGCATCAGCAGCTGCTTTCGCCGCCAACACAAGGCCGCGACGCCGCGGCCCGGCTCCGCCACTTCGCCGCCTTGAGCCCCCCCGCCATCGTGCTTGCTCGCCTCCCTGCGCCGCCGGAGCCGGCCTGACGGCCAAGCCTAGTAGGCCTCTCACCCGCCCGCAACAAGGGCAGGGTGACACAGCCGCCGCTTTCATCTACATCCATCTCAGCGATGGGAAGGACCGTGAAGGAAAGCCTCGAGGCCAAACGCAAGCGCCTGTTGTTCCGCAGCCGGCACCGAGGCTCGCGTGAGCTGGACATCCTCCTCGGCCGGTTCGCCGCGACCCACCTCGCCCGGCTCGATGCGGACCAGCTCGACCGGTACGAAGCCGTGTTGGCCAACGACGATCCCGAGATCTTCGCCTGGGTCAGCGGCCGGGAGCCGGTGCCGGCGGCCTTCGACACCGACGTGATGAGGCTCCTCAAGGTGCTTAACAACAGTGCTTGATCGACTCGTCGATCTTCTGTCGCGGCCCGGCCGCGTCCTGGTCCACGGCGCGCCGGAGGGCCGCGACGCGCACCTACTCGCCGCCCTAGCGGCGGCGATTCCCGGGCGGGACCTTGTCTTCATCGCGCGTGACGAGTCGCGGCTCATCCGCATGGGCGAGGCGCTCGCCTTCTTCGCCCCGGACGTCGAGCTCCTCCGGCTTCCGGCCTGGGACTGCCTTCCCTACGACCGCGTCTCGCCCAACCCCGGCGTCCTGAGCCAAAGGATGGAGGCGCTCGCCCGCCTCGCGGAGCCCGACCGTCGTGCGCCGGCGGGCCGGGTGGTGCTCACCACGGTCAGCGCCGCGCTCCAGCGGGTTCCCCCGCGCGCGACCGCAGCCCGCACCCATATCACGGCTCGCGCGGGCGAGCCCCTGGACCGCGACGCGCTGGTGGCCTTCCTCGCCGGCAATGGGTACGCCCGGGCCGAAACGGTGATGGAGGCGGGAGACTATGCGCTCCGGGGCAGTATCATCGACGTCTTTCCCGCCGGCGCGGACCAGCCCCTGAGAATCGACCTGTTCGGGGATGAGGTGGAGGCGCTTCGCACCTTCGACCCACTGACCCAGCGCAGCACGGGGAAGCTGGAGCGCGTGGACCTCATGCCCGTGAGCGAAGTGTTGTTCGACGACGACGCGGTCGGGCGCTTCCGGAGCGGCTACCGCCAGCTGTTCGGGGCGGTGACCGGCGAGGATCCGCTCTATGCCGCCGTCAGCGCCGGGAGACGGCACGCCGGTATGGAGCACTGGCTGCCCCTGTTCCACGGGCGGCTCGAAACGATCTTCGCCTACATTCCCGACGCGCCGATCGTCCTCGACCATCTGGCCGAAGAGGCCCGCGACGCGCGCCTCGCGGTGATCGCGGACCACTACGCGGCGCGGGTCCAGGCGCTCAAGGGGCGCTTCGGCGAGCAGGGGGCGGTCTACAAGCCCGTGCCGCCCGAGAAGCTTTTCCTCGACGCCGCCGACTGGCAGAGGCTGATCGAGGACCGTCCGGTGGCCGCGCTCCATCCCTACCGCGCGCCGGAGGCCAGTGTGCCCGCGGCGATCGACGCCGGAGGCAAACGGGCCCGCGACTTCGCCACCGAGCGCGCGCGGCAGGACGTGAACCTGTTCGACGCGGTCCGGGACTATGTCGGCCGCGAACGGGCCGCGGGCCGGCGCATGCTCGTCGCCTGCTACAGCGCCGGCAGCCGCGACCGTCTCGCCGGCCTGCTCAAGGACCACGGGACCGAGGGGCTTCATGAGGTTGCGAACTGGGCCGAGGCGGCGCGCCTTCCGAGAGAGGCGGTCGCCGTCACGGTTCTTGGGCTGGAGCACGGGTTCGAGACGTCGGACCTCGTGGTCCTCGGGGAGCAAGACCTCCTGGGCGACCGCCTGGGGCGCCCGCCCCGGAGAGCCCGGCAGGCGGAAGGCTTCATCGCCGAGGTATCTCACTTGAGCGAGGGCGACCTCGTCGTCCACGTCGATCACGGGATCGGTCGCTATGACGGCCTGGTCACCCTCACTTTGTCGGGGGCGCCGCACGACTGTCTCAGGAACATCTACGACGGCGGCGACAAGCTCTACGTCCCGGTCGAGAACATCGACGTGTTGAGCCGCTACGGCGGCGCCGATGCGCCCGTCCAGCTGGACAAGCTGGGCAGCGCCGCCTGGCAGGCGCGGAAGGCCCGGCTCAAGCGGCGGATCCGCGACATGGCGGCGGAGCTCTTACGCATCGCCGCCGACCGGCGGTTGCGCAAGGCGCACGTGATCGCTCGTTCGGACGGATGGTTTGACGAGTTCTGCGCCCGCTTTCCCTATGCCGAGACCGAGGACCAGGTTCTCGCCATCGACCACACCCTCGACGACCTCGAGGCGGGACGGCCGACGGACCGGCTCATCTGCGGTGACGTCGGCTTCGGCAAGACCGAAGTGGCGTTGCGTGCCGCCTTCGTCACGGTGATGGCGGGGGCGCAGGTGGCCGTGGTCGTGCCGACCACACTCCTGTGCCGCCAGCACTACCTCACCTTCCAAGACCGCTTCCGGGACTTGCCTGTCCGCGTCGAGCAGCTCTCGCGCCTCGTGCCCGCGAGGCGCGTCGCCGAGGTGAAGGAGGGGCTGGCGAGCGGCCAGGTCGACATCGTCATCGGTACGCATGCCCTGTTGGCTAACGACATCCGGTTCAAGGGGCTAGGACTCCTGGTGGTCGACGAGGAGCAGCACTTCGGGGTCGCTCACAAGGAGAGGCTGAAGCGGCTCAAGGCGGACGTCCACGTGCTGGCCATGACGGCGACGCCGATCCCGCGCACCCTGTACATGGCCCTCTCGGGCCTCAAGGAGCTCAGTATCATCGCGACCCCGCCCATCGACCGGCTGGCGGTGCGCACCTTCATCATGCCGTACGACCCCGTGATGGTCCGCGAGGCGATCCTGCGTGAACGCTACCGGGGCGGCCAGATCTTCTGTGTCTGCCCCCGGATCGAGGAGCTGGAGAAGGTGGCGGAACAGCTCAAGCGGCTGGTGCCGGACGTCAAGCTCGCCGTCGCCCACGGGCGGATGCCGGCGCGGGCGCTGGAGAGCGTCACGAAGGACTTCTACGACGGGGCCTTGGACCTTCTGGTCTCGACGGCAATCATCGAAGCGGGGCTCGACCTCCCCAACGTGAACACCCTCATCGTCCATCGCGCGGACATGTTCGGCCTGGCCCAGCTCTACCAGCTCCGCGGCCGCATCGGGCGCGGCAAGGTCCGGGCCTACGCCTATCTTACCCTGCCCCCCGGACAAGCGTTGTCGGGTGCGGCCGCCAAGCGGCTGGAGGTCATGCACAAGCTCGACGGCCTCGGTGCCGGCTTCAGTCTGGCGAGCCATGACCTCGACATCCGCGGCGCCGGGAACCTCCTCGGAGCCGAGCAGTCGGGCCACATCCGCGAGGTTGGGCTGGAGCTCTACCAGACGATGCTCGCGGAGGCCGTCGCCGCTTTGCGGGCCGCCGAGGAGGGAACGAAACCCGCCGCCGAGCCGGAGTGGTCGCCGCAGATCAACACGGGAACGGCGGTGCTGATTCCCGAGACCTACGTCGGCGACCTCGGCGTGAGGCTCGGCCTGTACCGGCGTATCGCCGTGCTGGAGGCCCGAGCCGAGATCGACGCCTTCGCCGTCGAACTCGTCGATCGCTTCGGCCCTCTGCCGGAAGAGGTGAAGCATCTGCTCGAGATCGTCGCGATCAAGAAGCTGTGCCGGGCCGCCGGCGTGGAAAGGGTGGAGGCAGGGCGCCACGGGGCCATTCTGACCTTCCGGGGAAACAGCTTCCCGAACCCGGCGGGCCTCGTCGACTTCATCGCCGATGAGGCGGGAGGTGTGAGGCTTCGCCCCGACCACAGGCTCGTCGTGACGCGCGGCTGGGAAAAGGTTGACGACAGGCTCGCAGGGATCCAGCGACTCCTCGAAAGCCTGGCCGAGATCGCTCGGGCGGCGGCGGAAACGGAGGCCTCCGCGGAGGGGAATGGGCCGAACGAAGCGGCCCTCGCCCGGTAGCGCGGCGGCCGTCGGTACGGAGGCGTCCGTTATGACCAGGTCGGTCGTCGTTCTGGCGGCGACCGGAAGGGAAGTAGTCGCTGGCCTGAGGCCGGGCCGCTTCCGGCGCTTTACCGCTTACGGGGCCACAGCGGGCCGGTCGCCCAGATCGAATAGCCTCAAGAGCACCTCGGGCGCGTGCGCGCCGGCGATGGCGTAGCGGCCGTCGACGATGAAACAGGGGACGCCCGTAATACCCATACGGCGGGCCAGCGCGTCTTCGGCGCGCACGGCCTCGATCCCGTCGCCGGAGGCGAGATGCGCCCTGACGGCCCCAGCGTCGAGGCCGGCCTCCGCCCCGGTCTCCGCTAAGAGGTCCGGGTCGCCGACGTCACCGCCCTCTTCGAAGTAGCGCCGGAAAAGCAGCTCGACGACCCGCTCCTGCGTACCGGCTTCGGCGGCGAAGCGGATGAGGCGGTGCGCGTTCAGCGTGTTGGGCGTGCGCTTGATCCGATCGAACGCGAAACCGATCCCCTCGGCCTCGCCGGCCTCGGCCACCGCCTCGTAGACCTGGCGGGTCTGGCCGGCGCTCCCGAACTTCGCCACGAGGTAGGCTTCACGGTCGCTTCCCTCAGGAGGCATGTCGGGGTTGAGCTGGAAGGGCCGCCAGCGGACCCGCGTCTTGAGCCCGGGGCGCATCTTGAGCGCGCGCTCGAGGCGGCGCTTGCCGACGAAGCACCAGGGGCAGATCACGTCCGAGAAGACATCGACGTTCACGCGGCCAGTATAGCGCATCCGGCCGCGGTCGCCCATCGCGCCCGCTCGGGCAAGGCCCTTGCCCGCTCCGCCCTCTCGGCCTCCGGGTGTTGCCAATAACGACGCTGAGTTATGCCGCCGATTTCTTGGATTTTCGTCGGCTGCGCGCCGGCGCGGCAGCCGTAACTGTGACTTCCGTGACGCTCGTCGCCGAGGCTTCATCGAGCACATTAGCCACGTAGCTATTGAGGCTCATGCCTGCCAATTTGGCGGCCGTGTAGACGCGCCGGTGCAGCTCGGGCGGGAGCCGGACTTGAAATTTACCGCTGAATGGCCGGTCGGGCTCGCGCCCGAGCTCCTTGCAGAAATTGAGGTAGTCCTCGACTGATTCCGCGAACGCTTGGTGTAACTCGTCGACCGAACGGCCCTCGAAGGTAATCACGTCGCGCGTGTTGATGACTCGGCCGTGAAAGACGCCGGCCTCGTCATCGAACTCGACCTCGGCCTTGTAGCCCTTGTAGTCCATCATGGCG
>JBHICW010000060.1:0-10329 GCA_046759785.1 Alphaproteobacteria bacterium | reverse complement strand
GGCTACCCCGGCCATCGCAATTGCTCGGACAACTTCAACGCCGCGCTTGACCCTTACGGCGTGGCGCCGCGCAAGGGATGGCCCGCTATCAACTTCTTTTACAACACCGCGGTCGACGCGACCAACAAGATCACCTTCGACGAGCCGTGGTCGCGCCCGGGCGACTATGTGCTGCTCAGGGCCTTGACGGACCTCGTCTGCGCGTCGTCGGCCTGTCCGGACGACATCTCGCCCGCCAACGGCTGGAACCCGACCGACATCCACGTCCGGGTCTACCCGGCCAAGAACACGTTCTCGAAAGCGATTGCCTACCGCATGACACCCGACGCCGAACCCCAACTCACGCGGGAGACCGCGTTTCACCCCCGGACCTCAGCGCTCACGCGCAACTTTACGGAGTACCGCGGCTTCTGGCTACCGACGAGCTTCACGGATCACGGGGCGATCGAGGAGTACTGGGCCTGCCGCGAGGCCGCGGCGGTCATGGACTTGTCGCCCTTGAGGAAGTTCGAGGTTTTGGGCCCCGACGCCGAGGAACTCATGCAGTGGACGGTGACCCGCAACGTCCGCCGCCTGTCCGTCGGTCAGGTCGTTTACACCGCCATGTGTTACGAGACCGGCGGCATGCTTGACGACGGTACCGTCTTCCGCCTGGGGCCGAACAACTTCCGCTGGATCGGGGGCGACGACTACGGCGGCCTCTGGCTCAGGAAGCAGGCGGAGGCGAAGGGTCTCAGGGTCTGGGTGAAGTCGTCCGCCGACCAACTCCACAACCTGGCCGTCCAGGGCCCCCGAAGCCGCGACATCCTGAAGGAGCTTGTGTGGACGCCTCCGGCCCAGCCCAAACTGGAAGAGCTCACCTGGTTCCGCTTCACGATCGGCCGCGTCGGCGGCCACACCGGCGTGCCGATCCTGGTCTCCCGCACGGGCTATACGGGCGAAATCGGCTACGAGGTGTGGTGCCACCCCAGGGACGCGCTCGCCGTCTGGGACGCCATCTGGGAGGCGGGAAAGCCCCGCGGGCTCGTGCCGCTGGCGCTCGAGGCGCTCGACATTCTCAGGATCGAGGCGGGGCTCATCTTCGCGGGCAACGAGTTCGACGACCAGACGGATCCCTTCGAGGCCGGCATTCCTTTCGTCGTGCCTAAGAAGAAAGAGGATGATTACCTTGGCAAGTCCGCGCTTGAGCGCCGGCGCGAGCATCCGCAGCGCGTGCTCGTGGGCCTCGAGCTTGAGGGCAACGAGCCCGCCGCCCATGGCGACTGCGTCCATATGGGGCGCCTCCAGGTGGGCACGGTGACCAGCGGCACGCGCTCGCCGATCTTAAGGAAGAACATCGCCCTTTGTCGGATGGCCGTCGAGTACGCGGGGATCGGCACCGAGGTCGAGGTGGGCAAGCTCGACGGCCACCAGAAGCGCATCCCGGCGACGGTGGTGCGCGTTCCCTTTTACGACCCCGAGAAGACTCGCGTGCGCGCTTGAGACGGATCACAGCCGGCTAAGGGAGGCGAGGGTCGTGCCGCGCTCCCGCGGGGAAGGAGCATCGCTTTGGCTCATGTATGGGTTCGAGTCTTTTCCGGGTCGTAGAAGGGACTCCGCTCGACCCTGGCCGAGCACGAGACGCTCTCGCCTCTGAGCTCGAGTCGGGTGCCGACGGCGGCGGCGTCCGGCTTGACGTGGACCAGGGCCAGGGACTTCTTCATCCGCCTCGAGTAGACCGGGCTGTTGACCACGCCCACTTCGTCGCCGTCGCGATAGAGCTTGGCGCCCGCGTCGACGACGTCGTCATGGTCGGCGACGATACCGGCAAACTTGATCTTCTCCTTCCCCTCGGCGGCGAGGACCGCGGCCTTGCCGCGGAAGTCTCCCTTTCGGCGCGAGACGGCCCAGCCGAACCCGACTTCCCAAGGCGTGTGCTCTTCGGTCATGTCGTACGGATAGAAGAGGAGCCCGGCCTCCACCCGGATCTTATCGAGACAGTTGAAGGAACACGCCATCACGCCCATGGGCTTGCCGTGCTCCAGGATCTGATCCCAGATGTCGACCACGTCATTTGCCTGGCAAAAGACCTCGTAGCCACGTTCGCCCGAGTAGCCCGTGCGTGAAAGCAGGACGTTCTTGCCGAACAGCGTGGTTTCCTTATGGTGGAAGTATGGGAGGCTGTGCAAGTCGATCGGGGTGTGGGCGTCGAGCAGGTCGACGGCCTTGGATCCCTGCAGGGAGATGTCGTGGAGCACGTCGTCGAACTCGATGCTGACGTCTTTGCCCTGGGCCGACTCCCGCAGCCGCTCCATGGTCTGTCCGCTGCCGTGGACGACGAGGAAGTCGTCGTCGGCGACGTTGAAGATGATCGCGTCGTCACAGATCGTTCCGCCCTCCGTGAGCACCGGGCCGTAAGCCGACTTGCCCACGTAGATCCTGGTCATGTCGCGGGTGATCAAGTGGTCGAGCGCGGTCAGTGCCCCCGGTCCCCGGACATGGATCTTCCTGAGCCCGGAGACGTCGAACAGACCGGCGGCGGTCCGCACGGCGTCATGCTCGTCGTCGGCATCGGTGGCGTAACTCCAGGCGACGTCCATGCCGTTCCAGTCGTCAAGGCCCGCGCCGAGGGCGCGGTGGCGATCAGCGAGTGCAGATTGTCTTTGGCTCATCTCTCCTCCCTCCTGTTGGTGCCGCGGCTTGATGGCCGCTGCTGCTCTCAATGAAACTCCTTCTCGAGCGCTTCGGTCAGCTCGAACAAGTCCATGCAGGCGCCGTACGTGGCGACGTCGAAGATCGGCGCGTCGGCATCGGCATTGACGGCGATGATCGTCTCGACATGCTTCATGCCGGTCAGGTGTTGGACGGCACCCGAGATGCCGAGGGCAAGGTACAGCTTGCAGTTGGCCGCGATGGTGCCCGACTGTCCGACCTGATGCGCCCTCGGCAGCCATCCCGAATCGGATACGGGCCGCGAACATCCCAAGGCGGCACCCAAGCGCTCGGCGAGGGCGGCGAACCGAGGGACGTTGTCCTTGTCTTCGACGCCGCGGCCGACCGACACGATGAACTCGGCCTTGCCGATGTCGACGTCCGCGGGCGGGGCCTCGGTATAGCCCACATGGGTTGAAGCGTCGCTGAGCCCCGAGGCGTCGACCTCAACCGGCACTACCTTCGCCGATCCCGCGGCATCGGGCGCCTTGAAGGTGGCCGCGCGCACCATCAGGGTGACGATGGTCTTGCCGGGAAAGCCGAGTTCGACGTTCACCTTTCCACCGTAGGCGCCGCGCGTAGCCACGATCTCGCCACCGTCGCCGTCGATAGCAAAAACGTCGGAGGCGAACCCGCTCCCTAGCCGCGCGGCGGCCGCCGGGCCGAAGGCCATGCCATTGCTCGTATGGCCGAGAAAAATCGCCCGCGGCCTGCGCGAGGCGGCGATCCGGCAGGTGGCCTCCTCGTAGATGCTGGCGTCGAAGTGCGGCGACCCGACGGAGACCGCGAGGATCTCATCGACCCCTTTGAGGTTGACCTTGTCGGCATAGGCCGCCGGCTCGTCGCCGATCACGGCCACCATGAGCGGCCCGCCGAGCCGGTCCTTGACGGCGGCGGCGGCGCCGATTAGCTCGCCCGTGATGTCGCGCAGCTCCCCTTGTAGGTGTTCGGCGACGACGAGAAGTCCGCCCACGGCCTAGCCTCCTCTCTTCTCTCTGATGATGTTCGCGATGGCGGCGGCGACTTCGTCCGCGCTTCCTTCGAGCATCTGCGCCCGCCCGGTCTTGGGCGGCACATACATGCGGCGGACTACGTAGCCGGCATGAGCCGCGCCGACCGAGGAGCCGTCCACCACCTCGAGCGGCTTGGTCTTGGCCTGCTTGATCATGCGCATGGTGGCGTAGCGCGGGGTGTTGAGCCCGGTCTGGATGGTTAGCACCGCCGGGAGCCGCAGCTCGAAGCGGTGACGGGTTCCCCCTTCGAGTTCGCGCGTGACCATGAGCTTCGATGAGCCATCCCACTCGACGCCGATGACGACCGCGCTATGGGGCAGCGCCAGGATGCGGGCGAGCGCCACGCCGGTGGCGCCGTGGGCGTAGTCGCTCGACTGCACGCCGGCGAAGATCAGGTCGGGCCGTTCCTGGGCCGCGACCCCGGCGAGCGCGCGGGCGATGGTGACGGGGTCGGCGCCCGCGAGGCTGTCGTTCCAAACGCGGACGGCGCGATGGGCCCCCTTCGCCAACGCCTTGCGCAGGGTCTCTTCTGCGCTTGGCGGCCCGATCGTGACCGCGACGACTTCGCCGGCGCCGACGCGCTCGACGGTGAGTAGCGCCTCTTCGAGGGCGGCGTCGTCCCATTCGTTGAGGGTGTAGTCGAGGTCCTCCTGGCGGATGTCGCGACCGTCCTCGGTGAACTCGAACTCGTCGCCGACCTGGGCCACCTGCTTGACGGCGACCAGAATTCGCGGCCCCTCCTTGGCAGGAATCGCGTAGGAGGGTAAGGGTGCCGGAGGCACCGCAACGCCGCCTCCCTCCACCTCGTTGCCGGCCGGCGCCGCCTTTTCCGCTTCGGGTGCTTCGACAGGGGGTGTGGCAGCCGTGTGAGTGTCCTCGGCCGCTGGCCTCCTGATGTCGGCGCCGGACCCCAGTCGCTCGGCCACCGCGGTCGCCACCCGGTCGGCAAGGGTATCGGCGAGCCGCGCCGCGACGGCCTCGGCGACCCGGGCCGCCACGGCGTCGGTGATCCGCTCTACGACCGCCGGGGCTTCGGTCACGGGGATGCTTTTTAGGTCGATCGCCTCGGCGACCAGCTCGGCGAGGTCCATGACGACGAAATCCTTCTCGTGGCCGCTGGTCTTACGGGCGTCCTCAAACATGGTCAGATCCTTCGGGCAGCAGGTGACGAAGACGTCCAGGTTCCCCAGCGCCGCCGCCTCGTGGATGCGGTTCTCGGAGGGCTTCTCCAATCCCGGCGGGTCGGGCATCCAAATGCGGCCGCCCCCCGCGCCGCAGCAGAAAGAGTTGTCTCGGCACCGGGGCATGTCGACCAGCTCGCAACCGATCGCCTTCAGCACAGCGCGCGGCTCGTCGTAGTTGCCGTTAAGGCGCCCCAGATGGCACGGGTCGTGCAGCGTGGCCCGCTTGCCCAGGGGCTTGACGACGTTCAGCCGCCCCTCCGCCAGTAACTCGGCGAGAACCGCGGTGTAGTGCCGGATCGGAGCGACGTCCCCGAACTCGGGGTATTCGTTCCGAATGGTATTGTAGCTGTGCGGATCGGTGGTGATGATCGACGAGAACTTGGTGCCATTCATTTGGCCAAGGTTGTGCTCGACCAGACTTTCGAACAAGCCCTCCTCGCCGACCCGGCGAACGTCGTTTCCCGCCGTGCGTTCACCTTCATAGAGGATGCCGAAATCGACGCCCGTGGCGCGCAGGATGCGGGCCACCGTTTGGGTGACTTTCTGATTGCGCGGGTCGAACGAGGCGTAGTCGCCGACGAACCACAAGACGTCGGCCGGCTCTTTGCGGATGTCCTTGACCCGGAACTCGAGGTCGCGGGTCCACGCCCCCCGTTTGCGCGGGGTCTCACCGAAGCTGTTGCCGCTATTGGAGATCATGTCGAGTGTCCCGCGCAGTTGTGGGTCCATGTCGCCGGTCTCGACCAGATGTCGGCGCATCTGGATGATGATCGGCGGGTGCTCAATGCCGACGGGACAGATCTCCGAGCACGCGCCGCAGCTCCGGCAGGCCCAGATGGTCTCTGGATCGATAACATCGCCGAGGAGGTTCACCCCATCGGGCGCCCTCCCTTGAGTAGCGTCGTTGTGCTTGCGGAGGTCGAGAATGAGGTCGCGGGGGCTCAGCGGAGCCCCGACGGCGGTCGCGGGGCAGGCTTCGTGGCACTTGCCGCAACGGATGCAGGCGTCGAAGTTGAGCGCGTCTTTCCACGAGAACTGCTCGATCGACGCCACGCCCACCTGTTCTGCCTCTACGGGGGCCTTCGGCAGGCGGCTCAGGACCTCGGGATCACGGGTCGCAAGCGAGCCCAGCGCTGCGATCATGTGCTTGGCCTTGGACCACGGAATCGCCGCGATGAACGCCAGCGACAGCACCCCGTGGAGCCACCAGTTCGCCCGCCGGACGGCCGCCGCGCCTTCGGCGTCCATGCCCAGTCCCGCGAGCACCTTCGCGAGGGCCAAGCCCACGGGCGACCAAGCCTGCCACGCCGGCTGGTCTATCAACAGACGTACCGCCTCCTGGAGGAAGCCGGTCACCGCAATGACGAGCAAGACGCCGACGAACAGCCAGTCCTCGCGCCGCCACCCTCGCGCCGGCTGGCGTAGCTCCGCCTCCCCTCGGTAGGCCCGAACGTACTCAAGCTTGGCCAGGCGGAAGCTCGTCCGGCGCCAGATCATGAAGATGAGCCCTGCGATCAAAGCCACCCCGGCGATGTCCATCACCAGGCTGAACACGAGGTAGAAGCTCCCTTGCCAGAAGGTGAAGCCGAGCAGCGGCTCGGTGATCCCGTACTCGAGAGTGATGATCGAGGTGCCGATGAACAAAAGGACGAAGCCGTAGAAGATTTGCGTGTGCCCGTGCCCCGCGAAGCGGTCGCGGCGGAAGGCCGGCCGCTGCGAGAGCACCTCGCGGATCATCCGGCCGATTCCGGCCCAGACATTGACCGGCAAGGGGTGTGGACCGCCGCGGCGGTACTTCAGGATGTGGCGCAGAACGCTCCCCAGGAAGAATGCGATGGCCGAATAGGCGACGACGTAAAAGACGACGTAGGCGGTCGGCCCGATCTCCCAGAAGAGTTCACGCGTCTCCACAGATCCGCCCGTCGCTTACTCTCGTCTCGACCAGGGCCGGAGCGGCGTCCCGGCCTTTGACCGGGACGCCGCCCTCGCAACCGTTGGCCCTTGTGGCTGTGCTTTGGCCCGCCTAATGCCGCAGCTCGCCGAACTTGGGATAGGTTTCATGGCCCCAAACCTGGCGCTCGCGGACGTACGGCAAGGGATGTTGCGGGTCCGGGGATTCGAATTCACGGGCCAGACGGTGGCCGTCGAAGACGCAGTCGGCGATCAGCCGCGGCGCGTAGCAGTCGCCGATGTGGAAAATCGCCTGGACCTCGTTGTCCGCCCACTCGCCTTTGCGCCTCTTGAGCTTGGCGAACAGCTCCTTGTTGGCCTTGCGCCCGGTGCACAAGACGACCGTGTCGCACTCGAGCACCTTGGTCTCGGTGCCCGCGCGGCGCGGCAGCTCGCCGGTCCTGGGCGTGGTCGTCCGCCGGTAGCTGTCGCGATACACGTTGTACATGGTCACTTTTCCGGGCGCGATTTCCTCCACCCAGTGGCCGGTGTGCTCGTGGATGCCCTTCTCGTGCATCATGCGGTGGAGGTTCGAGGCCTCCAGGGTGAAGTCCGTATAAGGCCCCACCGAGCCCAGCTGGGTCACGATCGTCACCTTCTTACCCTGGTCGGTCAGGAGCTCGGCCATCGACACGCCCGTGTAGTACCCGTCGCCGTCGATGACCACCACCCGGTCGCCGACCGCCTTGTTCTCCAGCATGATCTGCTCCGGCGTGCAGATGTGGGGCTGGGAAGCATCGGCACCCGGTATCGGCTCCATGGTCACCCCGCAGAACCCGTCGGTCGCCCAATGGGAGCCGACCGCAATCACCACCTTGTCGGCGCCGTAGGTCAGAACGTCGTCGGCCGTCATCCTGCCGATGCCGACGTGGACCTCGACGTTCCTCAGCTTATCCAGCTGGGTCTGCCGGTACGTAATCACCCGCCCCCATTCCGCCAGGCCCGGGTAGCGCTGGATATAGCGCATACAGCCGCCGATTTCGTTCTCGGCCTCGCGGAGATGGACGTCGTAGCCCCGCTCGCCGAGGACGCGGGCGCACTCCATGCCGGCTGGGCCTGCGCCGACGACCACGACCGAGGCCGGCTCCTTGGTCTTGTCGAACTTCTCCGGGTGCCAGCCGCGCCGATACTCCTCGTTGGCGGTGGCGTTCTGGGTGCAGATCATGGGCGGGCCGCCGATCTCCCAGCGCGAGATGCACACGTTGCAGCCGATGCACTCGCGGATGTCCTCAGGCCGGCCTTCCTCGATCTTCCTGGGCAGCCACGGGTCGGAGATCGACGGCCGACAGGCGCCGATGATGTCCGCTTCGCCCGAGTTGATGAGGTCCACCATGTCGTCCGGGCTGGTGTAGCGGCCGATGTTGAGGACGGGGACGTTGGTGATGCTCTTCACGTCCCTGGTCCAGGGCCGCTCGTGGCCCGATTTGTAGAACCGCGACGGCGCGGCGTTCTCACCCCACTCGGCGATGTCGCCGACGATGACGTCCCACAGGTCGACAAGGCCTTCCCGGGTCACCAGGTCGACGAACTTGAGGCCGTCCTCGCCGGCCTCCACCCCGGCCGGGCCGTAAAGCGTATCGATGGCGAAGCGGGTAACGACGGCGCAACTGTCACCAACCGCCTTTCTCACCGCCTCCAGGGTCTCGATCCAGAAGCGGGCGCGGTTCTCGAGAGACCCGCCGTATTTGTCGGTGCGCTTGTTGTAGAACTTGGAGAGGAACTGAAGCGGCAGGTAACTGTGGCCGCCGTAAACGTAAACGATGTCGAAGCCGGCCCGCTGGGCGCGTTTCGCCGCCTCGACGTGCATGTTGATGAGGTCCTTGATGTCGTCCTCATCAGCCTCATGGGAGTAGGTTAGGTGCTCGAACTCCGAGGCGTACTCGCTGGGACCGCGCGGGGCGCAACGGGTCTCCATGCATGGGGCGTGGGCACCGCCGTACCACATCTCGCATGCAGCCAGTGTCCCCCACTTGTGAACCTCGTCGCACAGGTGACCGAGGTTGATGACGTCGCCCTCGTCCCAGATCCGCGCCGACACGCGATGCGTGTCATCCGATTCGGGGTGGATCGAGCAGTATTCGGTGCACACCACGCCCCAGCCGCCCTCGGCCTTCATCGCGCGGTTGGCGGCCTGGGTGCCCGGCCTTTCCGAGCCGGCGCCGATGCAGTGCGGTACTTGCCAGAAACGATTTTTCATGGTCTTCGGGCCGATTTGGATCGGCTCGAAGAGAACGTCGAACTTCGGATCACGTGCCATGACAGACCTCCCTCTCATCTTGTTGCGGGCACTAGGTTTGCTAGCGCCGGCTGTTCGCGGCTATCGGCTCGACAGGCCGGCCTTGTCGCTGCGAATCCAATCAAGCCATATTGGTCCGATAACGGTTGATAGTGGCATCGGTCCGGATCGAAGCACCGGAAGTTGAAATCACCGCTTTTGGCGACAGCCAGACCATCACCCGTTGCATTCCGCGTCCCGTGGTCCTGGAACCAGACGCAGGCGCGAGCGGGAAAGGCGATCCCCGTTTGCTTATGTTTGCCCGGCAAGACCTCTGCCGTCAAGCGAGGCCTGGGGGGCCTCGACGATGGCGACGAGCATGAACGCCCACCCTGCCCTCGCGGGCGCGGCGGTGGCCGGCACGAGTCCGACGGACGCAGTGGGCCACGGCTTCCATAATGGGGTGGATTTCGGTCGGTACTGCGGGTAGAATTAAAAAGGGAGCGATCGCGCTTTTTGGCGCCGTTTGATTCAGATCAATGCCGTTTCCGGCGTGGTCGGTGAGCTAAGGCGGAAACGGCAGGCGCCATCACGCGACGCGCAGTGAAAGAGGGAGGCATGCCATGAGTAGAGGAGTTAGCCGCAGACAGCTTCTCGGGGGTGCGGCCGCAGGACTGGCCCTGGCGGGCACGCGACCCCGGCTGAGCTTCGGTGCCGAAAAGGTTGTGAAGGTCGGGTTCCTGGCGCCTCTGACCGGCGAGGTCGCGGGCTGGGGGCTTCCCGGCCTTTACGGTTGCGAGATCTGGGCCGAGTGGGTCAACGAGGCCGGTGGCATCAAGGTCGGCGACGACCGCTACATGGTCGAGCTCGTCGGTTACGACGACGAATACCTTCCCGACAAGGCGCTCAAAGGCGCCAAGAAGCTGGTGTTCGAGGACGACGTCAAGATCGTACTGATGCTTGGCGGTAGCGACGCGCCGCCGCCGGTGGGCTTCTTTACCAAGCAGAAGGTCATATCCACCACGTTGCTGCCGAGCGACCTGACGGACGAGACGCTATACCACCTGGCGCCGGCCGAGGTGCACCCGATCTACAACGTGACGGGCGTCCAGTGGCTCGCCGAGAACCGGCCGGAACTCAAAACCGCGGCCATTTGCGCCCAGGATGAGGAACTGGGCCGGCCGTCGGTCGCGACATATCGGGCAGCCTTCGAGGCGGCGGGGATCGAGATCGTGTACGACAAGTTCTTCGCCATCGACACGGTCGACTTCGCCCC
>JBHICW010000059.1:0-10419 GCA_046759785.1 Alphaproteobacteria bacterium | reverse complement strand
AAGGACGAAGCGCTCGGCGACGTTCCGCTATCGATCGTCGTGAATCGGTTCACAAGACATCGGGGGAACACGGTCCAGATTAAAGAAGCGGAAGAGGCCCTTGGTCGCAAGATTGAACACTTTGTGGTCGACGACGATAAGACCGTGCAGAAAGCGCTGGATTACGGCGTACCTCTCTTCGAGACCGAGGGCGGCGCTCGGCTCGAAAAAGACATCCACAGCTTGATTACGGCCGTCACGGAGCGCGCCCGGACAGAAAGGGACCGCACGGGTGATCACCTCGTCGGAAAGCCCCCGGCGATCAGGGACGAAAACGGTGCTTAGTCGGTTTGCTCGCAGAATCGCCGGTCCGGTGACCGATGGCGTGATGCCGGCGGCGGTCGTCGCAACGTCCTCTACCGCGGTCACCTGTCCAATGGCATCTGCCGCATCGTGAACCTCCTGGTGAAGCAGCACGGGGAGGAGGCCCGCCTCCACGCCGCTATGCGACAGCCCATCGGCAAGCCTCGCGGTCCGCTTCGGCAGGGACCGGCATCGCGGCAGGAAGTACCATGAACATCATTATGGCTTCGTCGATCGCCGTTAGCCTGGGGGCGCTCGCCGGAGCAATTTACATGGTGGTGCGGATCAAAGACTGGCGGCTCGGCCTGCTCACGGTCATGATCGCCCTAATAGCCGTTCAGCAGATTTCGCACATACCCTCGGAGCCATTTGAATTTTCGAGTTTTGATCTCGGCGGGGGCAAACATCTGTCGCAACTCGGCATTAGCCTCTTCGCCTTTTTGACCCCATTGTTCCTCGAGCGAATGATTCGCGAACAGAAGCGGGTTCAAGAGGCGCTGAGTGCGAGCGAAGCGCGCTACCGTTCGGTGGTCGAGAGCATACGAGACGTCATCTTCTCGACCAACGCTCAAGGTCGCTGGACGTTCCTGAACCCGAGCTGGGAGGCGATCACGGGCTTCTCTGTGGAGGAGAGCTTGGGGACCGACCCGCTCGGTTTCGTCCACTCAGAGGACCGGGCCGCGTGGCAAAGGACGTTTGAGGATTTGTTCCACCAGCGACGGTCAGCGGCGCGGCTTCAAGTCCGCTACCTCACCAAGCGGGACGAGGAGTGCTGGCTGGAGCTCCACGCCCAAGGCGTGCGGGACGCCGCGGGCCGGGTCAGTGAGGTGACTGGGGTGCTGGCTCACGTCACCGAGCGCAGACAACAGGAGGCCCGCATCCAGCACCTCGCCCACCACGACGCATTGACCGACCTTCCGAACCGCACTTTGTTCCAAGCCCAGTTGCGCCTGGCGATTGCACAGGTCAAGCGCCGGGACGGGATGGTCGGAGTTCTGTTCCTAGACCTCGACCACTTCAAGGACGTCAATGACACGCTGGGCCACGCGGTTGGGGACGAGCTCTTAAAGGCCGTCGCGGCGCGACTCACCACGGGGTTGATCCGTGAAACCGACACCGTCGCTCGCCTGGGCAACACCATTGCGCGGCTGGGGGGCGACGAGTTTGCGGTGATCGCGACTGAGCTCACGAGCGTCGAGGGTGCCTCTGCGATTGCCCGCAGGATTGTTGCCGCCTTGGCGGAGCCCTTCCACGTCGCGGGTCACGCCCTCCGCACAGGAACCACCGTCGGCATTGCCCTCTATCCGAACGACGGGAAGGCGCCGGATGAGCTCTTGAAAAAGGCAGACCTCGCTCTCTACGCGGCGAAGAAGGCAGGGCGCGGCACCTACCACTTTTACGATCGCGAGATGGAGGCGGCGCTCCAGGGGCGAAAAGCGCTCGAAGAGGAGCTGCGGCGAGCCCTGCAGCGCGCAGAGTTCGTCCTGCAATTCCAGCCTCAGGTCGAGCTTGCGACGGACCGGATCGTCGGCTTCGAGGCGCTCGTGCGCTGGCATCATCCCGAGCGCGGTTTGATCTCGCCGGCGGAGTTCATTCCGATCGCCGCGACGAGCGGACTGATCCAACCGCTCGGCGACTGGGTGCTGAAGACCGCCTGCCAACAAGCGCGCGCCTGGCAGGAGGAAGGGCGTCCGCCGCTCAGTGTCGCCGTGAACCTCTCCGGCGCCCAATTTCGGAGCGACCTTGTGAGCGTGGTCGAAAACGCGCTCGAAGACGCGCGGCTGAATCCGGAGTTGCTGGAGCTTGAGATCACCGAGACGATCATGGTCCGGGGCCGCCATGCCAAGGTCGGGGCGACGCTCGCGCGGTTGAGCGAGATCGGCGTTGTCATCTCGGTGGACGACTTCGGTACCGGCTACGCCTCGCTCACCTATTTACGCCGCTTTCCGGTCTCGAAGATCAAGGTCGACCGGTCGTTCGTCCAAGGGGCGATCGGTAACCCTGACGACGCCGCGATCGTGCGCGCCGTCGTCGGCCTTGCGCGCAGCCTCAGCAAGCGGGTGGTCGCCGAGGGGGTCGAAACCGAGGAGCAGCTCGCCTTTCTCGTCGAGCTGGGTTGCGACGAGGCCCAAGGCTACTACTTCGGCCGGCCGCTTTCAGCCGAGGACTCGATCGCGCTGGTCAGAGCGCAGAACGCCCCGGTGGCCCGCGGCACGCAAAGGTTAAGAAGCCGGATGAGCTAGGAACGGACCTAGCCCGCGTGGGTGGGCTCGTCGGCACCTAGTCACGGTAGGCCGACACCGGCCACGACTGCCCCGGCGCGCGGCGCACCCCCGGCCGCTAGACGAGGAAGAACCGTCCGCCCTCCCGCGTGCGGCCGCCAAGACCGGGACAGCAATGGCGCACCCGACAGGACTCGAACCTGTGACCTCTGGCTCCGGAGGCCAGCGCTCTCTCCAGCTGAGCTACGGGTGCGCTCCCCGATTCATAGTGCAAAGGGGGCGCCGCTGCAAACCTCCCTCGCGGTCGGTCGCGGGCGCCGGCACCTCGCGCCCGGCTCTAATGGGGCTGGGCGCGGCCCGTGAGCCTCAAGAAGATGTCCTCAAGGTCGCCCTCGACGGTGGTAAGGTCGCGGACGGTAAGGCCGGCCGCCCGCGCCGTCTCGAGGATTTCGCCGATGTCCGTACGGCTCGGCTGGTAACGGACGGCGAGGCGTTGCAAGGGCTTCAGCTCCACGTCCAGGTGCTTGAGCGCCGCCGGAACCTCGGAAATGTCCTCGGCAATCGCGATTCTGACGATCTTCTGGTCCAGCCGCCGGACAAGCGCCGCCGTCGTGTCGCACGCCACCAGGCGGCCATGGTCGATGATGGCGACTCGGTCGCAGAAGCGCTCGGCCTCCTCGAGGTAGTGCGTGGTGAGCAGGATGGTCGTGCCGTCGGCGTTAAGCCCGGAGACATAGGCCCAGAAGTGCCGGCGGAGCTCCACGTCCACCCCCGCCGTCGGCTCGTCGAGCACGAGGACCGGCGGGGCGTGGACCATGGCCTTGGCGACCAGGAGCCGCCGCCGCATGCCGCCCGAAAGGGCGCGCGCGTAAGCGTCCGCCTGGTCGGTGAGCCCCACGGCGGCGAGGATTTCGTCGGTCCGCCGCCGGCTCTTCGGCACGCCGTAAAGGCCGGCCTGCAGCTCCAGGATCTCCCGCGGCGTGAAGAAGGGGTCGATGTTAAGCTCCTGCGGGACCACGCCGATGGCGGCACGCGCCGCGCGCGCGTCGTCGTCGATGTCGAAGTTCCACACGACCGCCGTGCCGGCCGTCTTGATGACCAGCCCGGCGAGGATGTTGATGAGCGTCGACTTGCCGGCCCCGTTCGGACCGAGCAGTCCGAAGAAGGCGCCGCGCGGAATCTCGAGGTCGATGCCTTTGAGCGCTTCCGTCGCTTGTGCGCCTGAGCCGTAGGTCTTCTTAAGGCCGTGCACGGCGATGGCGTGCTCGGGCTCGCCGAGGTTACTGCGCCTGTGAGCCATGAACTGAAACCGACGGGGCTGGGCTCATCCCGGCCCCGGTTGATCGGAACGCGGCAATGGGTATCATCCGGTCGTTTCGCGGGTCAACGGCCTTGGCCTCATTTGAAGGAGCGCCCATGCAGCCGGCGGAGGTGATCGAGGTCGACACGCTCACCATCGGCTGCGACGGCGGCGGCGGGCCGCTGGGGCACCCGTTGGTTTATCTCAACCTCGGGGAGAAGGGCGAGATCGACTGTCCGTACTGCGGCCGCCGCTTCATTCTGAAACCGGGCGCCGAGGGCGCCGGCGGCCATTGACCGTGGCCACCACGCCCGCGCCCAAGCGCCCAGGGAGGAACGAGCCATGGCAGAGCCCACCGCTGCCGCCGCACCCCGCCACGTCTTCCTGATCGACGGTTCGGGCTTCATCTTCCGCGCCTTCCACGCCCTTCCTCCCTTGACGCGCGGCGACGGGACGCCGGTGAACGCCGTGCTGGGCTTCATCAACATGCTCTTGAAGCTCCTCGAAGACCACCGGCCCGACCACATCGCCATCGTCTTCGACGCCGCGCGCACGACCTTCCGCAACGAGATCTACCCCGCGTACAAGGCGAATCGGCCCGACCCGCCGGAGGAGCTCGTGCCTCAGTTCGGGCTCGTCCGCGAGGCCACGCGGGCCTTAAACCTTCCCTCGATCGAGATCGACGGTTTCGAGGCCGACGACGTCATCGCCACCTACACGCGGATGGCACTCGAGGCCGGCGCGGAGGTGACGGTCGTCTCCTCCGACAAGGACCTCATGCAGCTCGTCGGCGGCCGCGTCGGCATGTTCGACGCGCTGAGGTCGCGGCGGATCGGCGTCGATGAGGTCAAGGAGAAGTTCGGCGTCGGCCCCGAGCGGGTGGGGGACGTGCTGGCGCTGGCCGGGGATTCCACCGACAACGTCCCCGGCGTCCCCGGCATCGGGGTGAAGACCGCGGCGGAACTCATCAACGCTTTCGGGGACCTCGAGGCGGTCCTCGCCCGCGCGGACGAGGTCCGCCAGCCCAAGCGGCGCGAGACGCTCGTGACCCACGCCGATGAGGCCCGGCTCTCGCGGCGGCTGGTCGAGCTCCGCCGAGACGCGCCGGTGCCGGTGGATCTCGACGGGCTGGCGCGCAAGCAGCCCGACCCCGAGGTCCTCATCCCCTTCCTGCGCGAGCAGAACTTCCGCTCGGTGCTCGCCCGCGTTGAAAGCCGGCTCGCGGCGGAGGGCGTGGACACCGGCGCCCCGCCGCCACCGGTCGAGGCGGCCTACGAGCTGGTCCAGGACCTCGAGGCCCTCGGTCGCTGGATCGAGGAGGCGCGGGCGGCCGGCGTCGTCGCGGTGGACACCGAGACCACCTCGCTCGACGCCATGCGCGCCGAGCTCGTCGGCGTCTCGCTCTCGGTGGAGCCGGGGAAGGCCTGCTACATCCCCGTCGGCCACCGGCCCCCGGCCGGGGACGGCGGCGAGGTGCGCCAGATCGAACGCGACGCGACGCTCACCCGCCTTAAGCCGCTTTTGGAGGACTCGACCGTCCTCAAGGTGGGCCAGAACGTCAAGTACGACATGCTGGTGCTCGGCAGCTACGGCGTCGGCGTTAAGCCCGTGGACGACACGATGCTCATCTCCTACGTGCTCGAGGCGGGCCGGCACGAGCACGGCATGGACGAACTCGCGAATCGCCATCTCGACGTGACGCCGATCTCGTACAAGGACGTCGCCGGCACCGGCAAAAGCCAAGTGACGTTCGACAAGGTGCCGCTGGATAAGGCGCTCGACTATGCGGCCGAGGACGCGGACGTCACCGGCAGGCTCCATCGGGTCTTGAAGCCCCGGCTCGTCGCCGAGCGGATGGTGACGGTGTACGAGACGCTCGAGCGTCCGCTCATCCCCGTGCTCGTCGCCATGGAGCGGGCCGGGATCATGGTCGACCGGGAGGAGCTCATGCGCCTCTCCCGCGACTTCGCACAGCGACTCGTGGCGCTGGAGGAGGAGATCTACCGGCTCGCGGGCCACCCCTTCACGATCGCCTCGCCCAAGCAGCTCGGCGAGGTGCTCTTCGACGAGATGGGGCTCGAGGGCGGCAAGAAGGGCAAGACCGGCGCCTACGGCACCGGGGCGGACGTGCTGGAGAGTCTGGCCGCCCAGGGACATGACCTGCCGGCGCGGGTCCTCGACTGGCGGCAGCTCGCGAAGCTCAAGAGCACGTACGCCGACGCGCTGATCGAGCAGATCAACCCGGCAACCGGGCGGGTGCACACCTCGTACTCGATGGCCGTCGCCTCGACCGGGCGGCTGTCATCGACCGACCCCAACCTGCAGAACATCCCCGTGCGCACCGAGGAAGGGCGCAAGATCCGCCGCGCCTTCGTCGCCGCCCCGGGGCACAAGCTCGTCTCGGCCGACTACTCGCAGATCGAGCTCAGGCTGCTCGCGCACGTGGCCGCGATCGACGCGCTGGTTGAGGCCTTTCACGCGGGCGCCGACATCCACGCCCTCACCGCGGCGCAGGTGTTCGGCGTGCCCGTGGAGGGGATGGACCCGGTCACCCGCCGCAGCGCCAAGGCGATCAACTTCGGCATCATTTACGGCATCAGCCCCTTCGGCTTGAGCCGCCAGCTCGGGGTGTCGCAGGGCGACGCGGCGGCCTACATCCGGGCGTACTTCGAGCGCTACCCCGGGATCCGCGACTACATGGAGCGGACGAAGACGTTTTGCCGCCAGAACGGCTTCGTGACCACCCTGTTCGGGCGCAAGTGCCACATGCCGGGCATCAACGACAAGAACCCGGCCCGGCGCGGCTTCTGGGAGCGGGCGGCGATCAACGCCCCGCTCCAGGGCTCGGCCGCCGACATCATCAAGCGGGCGATGATCCGGATCCCGGGCGCCCTCGATGAAGCGGGGCTTGAGGGCCGGATGCTCCTCCAGGTCCACGACGAGCTCCTGTTCGAGGCCCCCGAGGACGAGGTCGAGGCCACGGCGGCGGTCGCCAAGCGGGTGATGGAGGGCGTCGCCCACCTCTCGGTGCCGCTCACCGTCGACACCGGCGCCGGCGACGACTGGGCCGACGCGCATTAGGGGCGGCTGTACGCTTAGCGTCTAAGTCTTCCGCCCTAGCGTATCCATGAACTCGCGGAATTCGCGCGGGCTCATGCCGGTTCGTTTTCGGAGTTCCGCAAGCTTCTCCTCGTCGCTGAGGGTCGTCTCGTCGAGAAGCTCTCTCAACGCCTTGAGCCCGGGTCCGGAGACGTGGGCGCCGGTCATCTCATAGTCCCTGAACGCCTCCCAAGTGAGCGGGACCCACTTTTCGGCGATGTCGCACAAGACCTCGGCGTAGGCGCGGATCTCATACTGCGCGTGCGGGTCGGCGCGCAGGCTCAGGAAATGCAGCAGGTTAAAGAGGTCGATCTTCCAGTACCACTGCGTGTAGTAGTTGATGGGAAGCACCATGCGGGCGAGCTCGCGGGCGAGCCCGTCCCGGTCCGGATCGATGACCTGGCCCGAATCGGTCTCGTTCAGCAGCTTCGTATAAAAGGTATACGCGCGGTTACTCTCGCTTTGAATGTCGCGCAGAACCTGATCGGCTTCCGCATCCGACAGCTCTCCTTCGCGCCCTTGCCGATTGGTTCGAGACTGGGCCGCCAGCTCCTCGCGCTTGGGGGCGGTGGTCCGGGTGCCAAACAAATCGGGCTGTCCCTGAGTTAAGCGTTTTTCAAGCTGCTGCTCTACCCGCCGGGTATCAAGGTAGGCACGGTCGGGAACATAGAACTCGCGGTCGAGGATCGAATAGCGGGCCGAATACTCGTTGACGTTGGCGGTACGGTGACGGATCCACTGGCGAGCGACAAAGATCGGGAGCTTGACGTGCAGCTTGATCTCGCACATCTCGAACGGCGTCGTGTGCCTGTGCCGCATGAGGTAGCGGATGAGGCCGCGGTCATTGCTGATCTTCTTGGTCCCCTTGCCGTACGAAACGCGCGCCGCCTGCACGATGGCGCTATCGTCGCCGAGATAGTCGACGACACGGATGAAGCCGTGATCGAGGACCGGGATCGGCTGGTAAAGGATCTCCTCGAGCGCCGCCACCGTGACGCGGCGCGTGGTGTGGGTTTCGGCGCGCAGGTCGTCGATCTCAGAAAGTTCCGGGGAGGACGGGTCCGCGGCGCGAGAGGTTCGGGTCGCGCCCGCCTCTCCGAGCCGCCGGGTCTTGCCCTCTTCGCGCGAGGGCGACGGTTCCTGCCCTCTTACTCGCGCGGCCCGGGACTGCATGCTCGCCTCCACGTTTCCGACGCTCTCACTTTACCCCGTTGACGGCTCCCACACCACACCCACGTCGTCTGACGTGGCGCGAGCGGACGGCTGAATAGTGCTTTCCCGGTGGACCTCCCATGGGGGACTTCGGGGAAAAGGAGTTGCGGAATCCGGGAGCGGGCGGCGAGCAACGTCCCGCTCCAGGGCTCGGCCGCCGCCATCATCAAGCGGGCGACGCCCTGGCCAAGAACCCGCGTCCTCGTGGCGTGAAGAAGCTCGAGGGCGCGGACGACATCTATAGGCTCCGTGTGGGCGACGACCGTCTCCTCTACCGACTTCGCGAGGCCGCGCTCCTCGTCCTGGTCCTGGCCGTGGGCCGTCGGCGTGACACTTATGGGAGGCGGCGGAAGAAGTGAAGCTGCCGCAGCCTGGAACAGAAAACTTAAGCGGGGAAAGAGAGTCCGGTGCGGAGCCTCACGCCGCCTTGGGCGCGGCGGCCTTGACGTCGGCGCCCACATGGGCCTCGAAGCGGGCGAAGTTGTCATGGAACCGGGCGGCGAGCTCGCCCGCGGCGTGGTCGTACGCTTGTCTGTCGGCCCAGGTGTTGCGCGGGTTCAAGACCTCGGCGGGCACGTCCGGGCAGCTCTCGGGAACATCAAGGCGGAAGGTCTCGTCACGGCGCACCGGCGCTTTGGCGAGCAACCCATTGAGCGCCGCCCGCAAGAGGGCCCGGGTATAGGCGATCTCCATCCTGTGCCCGACGCCGTAAGAGCCGCCGGTCCAGCCGGTGTTGACCAGCCAGCATTGGGCCTCGTGGCGGGCGATCTTCTCCCCCAGCATCCTCGCGTAGACCGACGGGTGCCGTGGCATGAAGGGGGCGCCGAAGCAGGCCGAGAAGGTCGCTTGAGGCTCGTTCCCGAGCCCCTTCTCGGTGCCTGCCACCTTGGCCGTGTAGCCGGAGAGGAAGTGGTACATCGCCTGCTCGGGCGAGAGCCTAGCAAGCGGGGGGAGGACGCCGAAGGCGTCGGCCGTCAGCATGATGATGTTCTTGGGGTGGCCCGCGATCCCGGTCATCGACGCGTTGGGGATGTAAGAGAGCGGATAGGCGCCGCGCGTGTTCTCGGTGAACGCCGCGTCGTCGAGATCGAGGACACGGCTCCTCTCGTCGATCACCACGTTCTCGAGCACCGTCCCGAACCGCCGGGTGGTGGCGTAGATCTCCGGCTCGGCTCGCGGGTTCAAGCGAATGACCTTGGCGTAGCAGCCGCCCTCGAAGTTGAACAGGCCCTCATCACTCCAGCCGTGCTCGTCGTCGCCCACGAGGGTGCGCTCCGGGTCCGCCGACAGCGTCGTCTTGCCCGTGCCCGAGAGCCCGAAGAACACGGCGCAGTTCCCGTCGCCACCGACGTTCACCGAGCAGTGCATGGGCAGCACGCCGCGGTGCGGCAGCAAGTAGTTCAAGATCGTGAACACCGACTTCTTGATTTCGCCGGCGTAAGACGTGCCGCCGATGAGAACGGTCCGCTCCGCGAAGTTGAGGACGATGAACACGTCGGAATTCGTGCCGTCGCTCTCCGGCTCGGCGTGGAAGCACGGCGCGTGGAGGATGGTGAATCCGGGCTCGAACGCGGTGAGGTCGTCGGGCGACGCGGGGATCAGAAGCTGGCGGACGAACAGGCTGTGCCACGCGGTCTCGGTGACGACCCGGATCTTGAGGCGGAAGCGCGGGTCGGCCCCGGCGAAGCAGTCCTGGACGAAAACCTCGTGCCCCTGAAGGTAAGCGAGAAGCCGTCGGCGCAGGTTGGCGAACCCCTCGACACTGATGGGGCGATTGACCTCGCCCCACCAGATCGCGGACTCCGAGCCGGGCTCGTGGACGATGAACTTGTCGTTCGGCGAACGCCCCGTGTGCTGGCCGGTGCGCACCACCAGCGGCCCGCTCTCGGCGACCACCCCTTCGCCGCGGCGGATCGCCTCCTCATAGAGGGCCGGAACGGCGTAGTTCCAGCGCGCCGCGGCGAGGTTCACAAGCCCGTGGCTCTCGAGCCCGTAACGGCTGATCGCCGGTCCCGACTGCCTCATGAGTCCCCCCCTCGCTTTTATATCTTTTTATCCGAGGCCGCCGCCCGTGGCGGTGCACCCTGGAACCATTCAACACGGTTCCCGACCCCGACCGCAAGAGCCTGTCCCGATTCCGGTCATGTGAGGCGGCGCTCCTCATAGGCAGGCTCACCCGGCCCACCTTTTCTTTTTATCCGAGGCCGCCGCCCGTGGCGGTGCACCCTGGAACCATTCAACACG
>JBHICW010000058.1:0-10524 GCA_046759785.1 Alphaproteobacteria bacterium | reverse complement strand
GCCTCGATCTCGGCGTCGGTCAAGGTCCGCTCGAAGGGCTGGAGCCGGACCGAGATGGCGAGCGACTTCTTTCCTTCCTCGACCCCGGGCCACAGCTTACGGCAGGTATTTTTTGAGCAACGCTGTGACGGCATAACGGTCCTTGGGGGCGATGGAGCCCCTTCGATGCGAGACCTGAGCGTCGCTCAAGGTGGTAAGCCGCGGGACACGGATCACGCAGTCTTCGGGCAGACCGGCCTTCCGGTGGTCAGTCACCGGGATGTCCTCCGGTCGGATCCCGGCTTTTGCAGTGGTGATCATCACCGTCCAGTAAACGCCGTGAGCCGCGTGCAGAGCGTCGGTGGATACGATCACCGCCGGTCGCTTCTTAGCCTCGCCGCCCTCGATGAACGGGTAGTCGACGGCAACGACATCCCAGCGCTTATAGGTCACGAAACGCTTCGTCGGCTTCCGGGGTGTTCCAGTCGGAGAAGCTGTCCGTGGCCAGCTTCAGGAAGCCCGCATCGAGCTTTTCGGCGCGTCTCAGGGTGACCTTGTCGCCGTCAATGGTGAACATGACCGAATCACCGGCTTTGACGCCGAGGAGCTTACGAACCCTGCTCGGGATGGTGGCTTGGCCCTTGGAGGTGATTTTGGTCACCAGTATAGCGGTCGGCATTGCGGTAATACTCCGTTACCGTAATACCGTAAGGATAGCCGTCTCGGGCTGGGATGACAACTGCTAAGAGCGGCCTTGTTAAATCCAGCCAAGCGTCACCGATAGCGCTCCTGCTCCCTTCCAGGCCACGGGGTAAGCGATCGAGGACCGCCCCATCAGAGCAGGGCGGCCGCGACGCCGGCGGAAACGGAGAGCCTACGCCCTGAGGGTGGCGCCCACCGCCGTCTCGACGGCGGCGACGATCTTGGCGCTCACGGCCTCGATCTCGGCGTCGGTCAAGGTCCGCTCGAAGGGCTGGAGCCGGACCGAGATGGCGAGCGACTTCTTTCCTTCCTCGACCCCGGGCCCCTCGAAGAGGTCGAACACCGATACTTCTGCAATCAGCGCCTTGTCGGCCGCGCGCGCCGCGCGCACCACGTCCTCCGCCGCGACCGAGCGGTCGACGACCATGGCGAAGTCGCGCTCGACCGGTTGGAGGGGCGAGAGCTCGAGCGGGGGCTTGGCGCGCTTCGGCTTCGCCCGCGGGCTCGGCAAGCGGTCGATGAACACCTCGAACCCTGCAACCGGCCCTTTCACGCCCATGGCCTGCAGGGTCGCGGGATGGATCTCGCCGAAGGTCGCCAGCACCTCGGAACCTACCTTGAGCTGCCCCGACCGCCCGGGATGGTACCAGCCCGGGGCGTCGGCGCTCGTTCGCAACCGGCCGGCCTGGACTCCGCAGGCCACGAGCACCGCGACCGCGTCCGCCTTGGCGTCGAAGGCGTCCACCGCCCTCGGGGCTGCGAGCCAGTGGCGGGGCCCGGAGAGTCCCTTGCGGATGCCGCCGGCGACGAGTGCCTGGCCCTCCGGGGTGTCGTCGGCGAAGGCCGGCCCGACCTCGAACAGGGCAGCATCCGCCATGCCCCGATCGGCGTTCCGGCCCGCGGCGACGATGAGGCTCGGCAGCACGCTCGGCCGCATGGCGTCGAGCTCCGCGCTGATGGGGTTGGCGAGCCGCAGCTCCTTCCGCCCGCCGCCGAACAGCCTCGCATGCGCCTGCGCGGTGAACGACCAGGTCACCGCCTCTACCATCCCGCGCCCGGCGAGCGCGCGGCGCGCCCAGCCGGCCCGGCGCTGGGTCAGGGTGAGCACCGGGCGGGACACGGCGCACTCGCGGGGCATCGACACCGCCCGAATCCGGTCGAAGCCCTGGACCCTCAAGACCTCCTCGACGAGGTCGGCCTCCACCTCGAGATCGCCGCGCCAGGAGGGAACGGCGACCGCGAGCGAATCGCCCTCGCCGCTCACCTCGCACCCCAGGCGCTCCAGAATGCGCCGGCACGTCGGGCCATCGACACCCAGCCCGCCCAGGGTCCTCACCCGCGAGGGCCGAAAGCGAAGGGTGCGGTCCCAGGACGGGATCTCGCCCGCGACAAAGAGTTCACTCGCCTCCCCCCCGCACACGTCTAGGATGAGAGCGGAGGCAAGCGCCGCCCCGGGCATGGCGAAGGCCGGGTCGACGCCGCGCTCGAATCGGTAACGCGCGTCGCTCTCGATGCCGAGCTTCCGTCCCGTGGCGGCCGTCCGCCGCGGATCGAAGAGGGCGATCTCCAGGAAGACGTTGACCGTCCCTTCGGCGCAGCCCGTCGACTCGCCGCCGATGACGCCGCCTAGCGACAAGAGCGCCTCGTCGTCGTGGATGGTCGTCATCCTCCCGTCGACGGCGTAATGCTTACCGTCCAAAGCAAGAAGGCTCTCCCCAGCCTCGCCCAGCCGGACGTGGAGGTCGCCCCTGATCTTATCGGCGTCGAAGACGTGGGCAGGGCGACCGAGGTCGAGCGTCAGCCAGTTGGTGATGTCGACGAGCGCGGAGATCGGCCTCAAGCCGACCGCTCTGAGCTTGTCCTGGAGCCAGCGCGGGCTCGGCCCGTTGTTAACGCCGCGCAGATAGCACCCGATGAAGAGGGGGCAGGCGTTCGCCATCTCAGACTGGAACTCGAGATGCACGGCGATCGGGCTCCTGAACCGGCCGGGCACGGAAGGGATGTCGAGAGGTTTGAGCGTCCCCAGCCCCGCTGCGGCGAGGTCGCGGGCGATCCCGCGAACGCCCAGGCAGTCGCCCCGGTCGGCGGTGAGGGCGAGATCGAACACCGGGTCGTCCAGGCCGAGGGTCCGGGCGAAGGGCTCGCCCACCGGCGCGTCGTCGGGCAACTCGATGATGCCGGTGTGGTCCTCGCCGAGCCCCATTTCGAGCTCGGAGCAGAGCATCCCCTCGCTCATCACCCCGCGAATCTCGGCCCTCTTGAGCTTGAGGCCCGTTCCCGGGATGACCGCGCCCGGCGCGGCGAAGACCCCTTTCATCCCGGTCCGGGCGTTGGGCGCCCCGCACACCACCTGCGCCCGGCGGCGGCCCGTATCGACGGTGCAGAGAATGAGCTTGTCGGCGTTGGGATGCGGCACGGCCTCCACCACGTACGCCACGGTGAAGGGGGCAAGCTCGTCGCCGCGGTCGATCACCTTTTCGACCTCAAGGCCGAGGCCGGTGAGGCGGTCGACGATGTCGTCGAGCGACGCTCGCCCTTCCAGATGCCGCTCGAGCCAGGAGAGCGTGAACTTCACCGCGTCAGCCCTCCGACGAGCGTCGGCACGTCAAGCGGCAGGAAGCCGTAGTGCCGGAGCCACCTCAGGTCGGCGTCAAAGAAACTGCGCAAGTCGGGAATCCCATACTTCAGCATCGCGAGCCGGTCGATTCCGAGGCCGAAGGCGAAGCCCTGATAGACCTCGGGGTCGGCGCCGCAGCAGGCGAGGACGTTCGGGTGCACCATGCCGCAACCCAGGATCTCCAGCCAGTCGTCGCCGGCACCGACGGTGAGCGTCCCACCCGCGCGCGAGCAGCCGATGTCGACCTCGGCCGAGGGCGAGGTGAAGGGGAAGTAGCTGGGCCGAAACCGCATGGGGACGTCGTCGACCTCGAAGAAGGCCTGGACGAAGTCGCGGAGGCAGCCCTTGAGGTGGCCCATGTGGGTGGTCTTGTCGACGACCAGCCCCTCGATCTGGTGAAACATGGGCGTGTGTGTCATGTCGGAGTCGCAACGGTAGGTGCGGCCCGGCACGATGATACGGATGGGTGGCTTTTGCGCCTGCATCGTGCGCACCTGCACCGGCGAGGTGTGAGTCCGCAAGAGCAGGCGGGTCCCGTCGGCCCGCTCGTGGAAGTAGAAGGTGTCCATTTCCTGCCGCGCCGGGTGCTCGGGCGGAAGGTTCAAGGCGGTGAAGTTGTGGAAATCGTCCTCGATGTCGGGACCCTCGGCGAGGGCGAAGCCCATCTCGCCGAAGATGGCGACGATCTCGTCCATCACCTGGCTCACGGGATGGATGCGCCCATCGCCCTCGGGCCTGGGCGGTAGGGTGATGTCCACGCGCTCGGCACCGAGCCGCTCCTCGAGCCGGGCGGCGCCAAGCTCGGCCCGCCGCGTCTCGATTGCCTCTGCGATCCGGTTCTTGAGACGGTTAAAGAGCGCGCCGGCCTCCTTTCGGGCGGCCGGCTCCATCTGGCCCAGGCCCTTCATGAGCGCGGTCACCGAGCCCTTGCGGCCGAGCGCCTTGACGCGCACCTGCTCGAGCGCCGCCAGATCCGGCGCGGCCGCCACCTCGGCCAGGATCGCTTGAGCCAGCGCTTGCACGTCCTGCTTCATCCCGCCGCCCGCCTTTCCGGCCAAAGCGAAGAGGGCCCCGATCGCCCGGAGGCCCCCTCCTCAAGATCCCGGAAACGGCCTCCCTCAGGAGGCACCAAACAACGCCTCTCGCGCCTTATCCACCACGGCCTTGAACGCCCCGGGCTCGCGCACCGCGAGGTCCGCCAGGACCTTGCGGTCGACGGCGATCCCGGCCCGCGCGATTCCGTGCATGAGCTCAGAGTACGTGAGTCCGTGCTCGCGCGCGCCGGCGTTGATGCGCTGGATCCATAGGCCGCGGAAGTCCCGCTTACGGTTGCGGCGGTCGCGGTAGGCATACTGGAGCGCCTTCTCCAGCCGCTCGAGCGCGACCCGGTAACTCGTATGCGAGCGCCCCCTGTAGCCCTTGGCCTGCTTCAGGACCTTCTTGTGGCGGGCGCGCATCCTCACGCCCCGTCTGACAGGCGGCATCGACGAGCTCCTCAGCCTTTGGGCAGATACTTCCTGACCAGTTTCTTGTCGGCCTTGGCCACCGCGGTGGTGCCCCGCGCCTTGCGCAGCATCTTCTGCGGTCGCTTCCTCAGGTTATGGCGCTTGTACGCGTAGTTGCGCCGGGCCTTTCCCCGACCCGTGAAGGAAAAGCGCTTCTTGGCGCCGCTTTTGGCCTTCAGCTTCGCCATGTCGTGCTCGCCCTGAATGCTGCGCCGGCGGGCGGCGCGGCTATCTCGGAGAGACCACCATCGTCATTTGGCGGCCTTCCATCTTGGGGTCCTGTTCCACCTTGGCCGTTTGCCCGAGGTCCTCACGCACCCGCTCCAAGACCTTCAGTCCCAGCTCCCGGTGCACGAGCTCGCGGCCCCGGAAACGCAACGTCACCTTCACCTTGTCGCCTTCACCCAGGAACCTCATGATGCTGCGCATCTTAACGTTATAGTCATTGTCGGCGATCCTGGGGCGCATCTTGATCTCCTTGACCTCGATGATCTTCTGGCGCTTGCGCGCCTCGCTGGCCTTTTTCTGGGCCTCGTACTTGAACTTGCCGAGGTCGAGAAGTTTGCAGACCGGGGGATCCGCCTTGGGCGCGACCTCGACCAGATCAAGCCCCACTTCGGCGGCCATCTCCAGGCCGCGTTCGATCGGAACGATCCCGACTAGCGTGCCGTTGTGATCGACGAGGCGAATGGTCGGCAGGTCGATCTCGTCGTTGACGCGAGGCCCTTCGCGCTCCGGGGCCACCGTTATCGGTCGTCTTGCGATGTAGTCGCTCCCTTACAAGTCTCGCCTAGGGCAGCCAGAAAAAACAACCCTGCGCACGCCTCAGCTCGCGGGCGCCCGGGCTTCTTCAGCGAGTTTATCCACAGCCTCTTCCAGCGCAAGAACTTCTTGCTCCTGGCGGCCGAGACGCCGGATGGAAGCCGTGCGGTCCCGAGCCTCCCGTTTGCCGACGGCCAGGATCACGGGGACCTTCTTGGTGCTGTGGTGGCGGACCTTGAAGCCGATCTTCTCGCTCGTCGTGTCGAGCCTCGCCCGGAGCCCCGCGGCCTCGAGCACCGCGTGGACTTTGCCTGCAAAGGCGTCCCCGTCGCGGGTGATCGTGGCGACGACCACCTGCACCGGCGCGAGCCAGAGCGGGAAGTGACCGGCGTACTGCTCGATGAGGATGCCGATGAACCGCTCGAGCGAGCCGAGGATGGCGCGGTGGAGCATCACCGGTGGGTGGCGGGCGCCGTCCGGTCCCACATACTCGGCGTCGAGACGCTCGGGCATAACGAAGTCCACCTGCAGGGTGCCACATTGCCAGTCACGGCCGATCGCGTCCCTGAGCACGAAGTCCAGCTTGGGCCCGTAGAACGCGCCGTCACCCGGATTCAGGGTGTAGGCAAGGCCCGTGGCCTCCACCGCCTGGCGGAGCGCCGCCTCGGCTCTATCCCAGATCTCGTCGGTCCCGGCCCGCACCTTCGGACGATCGGCCAACTTCACGTGAATGTCCGTGAATCCGAAGTCGTGATAGATCTCCATGAGCAAGTTGCAGAAGTCGACCGTCTCCGAGGTGATCTGGTCCTCGGTACAGAAGATGTGGGCGTCGTCCTGGGTGAAGCCCCTGACCCGCATGAGCCCGTGCAGCGCGCCCGAGGGCTCGTACCGCAGACAGGAGCCGAACTCCGCCATCCTCAGCGGCAGGTCCCGGTAGCTCTTGATCCCCTGGCGGAAGATCTGCACGTGGCAAGGACAGTTCATCGGCTTCAGCGCCAGGACCCGCTCCTCGGCCTCGGCGACGAACATGTTGGCCCCGAACTTCTCCCAGTGGCCCGAGGCCTCCCATAGGGATCGGTCGACGAGCACCGGGGTGTTCACCTCGATGTAGCCGGCGTTCTCGAGCTTGCGCCGCATGTAGTCGACGACAAGGCGGTAGAGCGTCCACCCCTTCGGATGCCAGAAGATTTGGCCGACGGCCTCTTCCTGGAAGTGGAAGAGCTCCATGTCGCGCCCCAGGCGGCGGTGGTCGCGGCGCTCGGCCTGGTCGAGCCGGTCGAGGTAGGCCTTGAGCTGCTTCTCGTCCGGCCAGGCGGTCCCGTAGACGCGTTGCAGCATCTCCCGCGAGCTGTCGCCCCGCCAGTAGGCCCCGGCCACCTTCATCAGCTTGAAGGCGCCGAGTTTGCCGGTGGAGGGAAGATGCGGACCGCGGCACAGGTCCACGAACCTGCCCTGGCGGTAGACCGAGATCTCCTCACCATCGGGGATCCCGGCGATGATCTCCGCCTTGTAGTGCTCGCCGATCTTCTTGAAGTAGGCGACGGCCTCCTTCCGATCCCACAGCTCGCGGGTGATGGGCTCGTCGCGGGCGACGATCTCCCGCATCCGTCCCTCGATCTTCTCGAGGTCTTCCGGCGTGAAAGGCGTGGGGCGGGCGAAGTCGTAGTAAAACCCGTCCTCGATGGTGGGGCCGATCGTCACCTGGGTCTCGGGGTAGAGCTCCTTCACGGCCTCGGCCATGACGTGGGCCGCGTCGTGACGGTAAAGCTCGAGCGCTTCCGCGTCGTCCGGGGTCACGATCTCGACGCGGGCGTCCTTGCCGAGTGGAGTCTTGAGCTCCTTGAGTTCGCCGTCCACCCGCATGGCGAGCGCCGCTTGGGCTGGCCCGGAGCCGATGGCGGCGGCGACGTCCTCGCCGGTCACGGGCGGTTCGAACCGGCGCTTGCTGCCGTCCGGGAGGGTAATGGTGACGATCGCCACGATTATTGGACGATTGTAATTAAGAAACGGTCAACGAGGCGCGCGCACCTTAGTGCGATTCGTTTTCATGTCAAGCGAGGCGAAGGCTCGCCGCGGGTGGAGCGCGGCGATCACGTCCTCGGCGGACAACGCGGCGAGCGTAGGGCGCCTCAGAACAGTGACGGACGGCCCCCGCGGCGCCGTACGCGCCGGGTCGGAGTCGGCCGAGAACAACACCAGCGAACGGCAGCCGGCGGCGGCGATGAGGTGCATGGGGCCGGTATCGTTGCCCACGGCGAGGGCGGCGTCGCGTGCGAGCGCGATGATCTCCTCGAAGCTCGTCCGTCCGCACAGGTCCAGCACCCCGGGCACGGCCTCAGCGATCCCGCGAAGGACGTCGCGCTCGGCTGCGGCCCCGATGAGCACCGGTTGAAGGCCCTGGCCCTTAAGCCAGCGGGAGAGTGCGGCGAAGCGCTCACCGGGCCAGCGCTTCGCGGGCCGGTGCGGCGCGCCTCCGGGAACCAGGAGGGCGAAGGTGGGCTTGAGGCCGAACCGCTTGGTGTCGGCCTTAACCCAGGAGAGGTCGGCCGACGGCACGTTCCGGACGCCGGCCATCGCGAGCTGCTCGGCTTGGCGCTCGACCGCGTGCATCCGACCGCGTGCGGGGTTCCGGTGGGGGTGCGTACAGCCGCGTGCGATCCCCGACCATTCGGGGCGCCGGCGCCCGAAGAGGCGGAAATAGGCGTTGGAGCGGTCGGAGGTCTGGAGGTCGTAGACTCGGTCGTAGCGGCCGGCCTTGAGACGCCTCGCCAGCTTGAGCCAGCACCAGGGCCGCCAGAGGCTCGGGCGGCTGTCCACCCAAACCTCATCGAAGTAGCCCGAGGCCCGGGCGAAACGCGCATAGGGCTCGGTAGTGAGCAGGGTGATAACGGCGCCCCGGTGGTGCTCGCGGATCGCCTTGAACGGCCCCAGCGCGAGCGCGAAGTTACCGAGCGCGCTGAGCTTGATGACGAGGATCCGCGCCGGCCCGCTCCCCTTCATGACGCGGCCGCGCTGGCGACCCCGGCGGCCCGGTCGCCTACGAGCTCGCGGTAGACGGCGAGCGTCCCGCGGCACATGGCGTCCTTCGCGTACCGCTCTCGCACCCGCGCCCGGGCCCGCTCGGCAAGGGTCAACCCGGCCGCGCCGTCGAGCTCGAGCGCCCGCTCGAGCGCTTCGGCCAGCGCCCGCGGGCTTGCCGGCGGAACGAGCCAGCCCGTCACCTCCGGGGCCACCGTCTCGCGGACCGCCCCGTGGTCGGTGGCGACGACCGGCCGTCCCATGGCCTGGGCCTCGATGACCACCCGCCCGAAGGCCTCGGGCTCGATGGAGGCGGAGACCACGACGTCGGCCACCATGTACGCGGCGGGCATGTCGCGACACTCGTCGACGATGCAGACGACGCTCTCCAGCCCACGGCGGGCGATCAGCCGCTCGAGGTGCTGCCGGTAGCGCGGGTGACCCTCGGCCGACCCGACGAGCAGGCAGCGAAGCCGGCGGTGGCCCAAGAGCGCCACCGCCTCGATGAGGATCGCCTGTCCCTTCCACCGCGCGAACCGCGCCGGCAACATGACCACGGGAATCCCATCGGGCAGGCGCCACCTGCGCGCCAATTCGACGAGCCGTTCCCGGGTCACCCGCGCCGGGTCGAAGACGTCAAGGTCCACCCCACGGGGAACGACCCGGAGGCGCGCCTCGTCGATCCGGTAGTTGCGGCGGATGTGGTCCGCAATGAACTCCGAGATCGCGATCACCCGCGCGCCTCGGGTCATGACGGAGTTGTACCAGCGCTTGAAGGGAGTGCCGACGTTGTAGGTCCCGTGAAAAGTGGTGACGAAGGCACAGCCGGTGCGCCGGGCGGCCACGAGCGCGCTCCAGGCGGGCGCGCGCGAGCGGGCATGCACGATGTCCACGCCGTCGGCCCGGATCAGCGCCTCGAGACGCCCCACATTGGCGCGCATGATCCAGGGGTTCTTGCTATGAAGGGGAAGGTCGACGTGGCGCGCGCCGACCCGCCCGAGCTCGCCCACCATCCGTCCGCCCGACGACGCGACCACGGCGGTCCAGCCCGCGGCGACGACGGCGGCGGCCACGTCCACGCTGCCGCGCTCCACCCCGCCCGTCTGGAGCGCGGGCAGGACCTGGAGCACCACGGGTGGCCGGTCTCCCACCCAGGTGGCGGCGGTGATAGGATCGACCGGATCGACCATCGACGCAGGATAGCCGATGCGTGAGGCGACGACCAACGCCGCCGCGTCGCCGCAACATCTCGCCCGCCCGGACGGGCACAGGCTCGCGTACCGCGTCACCGCCGGCGCCTCGCCGGGGGTCGTCTTCCTGGGCGGTTTCATGTCGGACATGACCGGCACCAAGGCGACGCACCTCGAGGCGTTCTTTCGGGCGCGGGGCCACGCCTTTGTGCGCTTCGACTATCTGGGCCACGGGGCCTCGTCCGGACGGTTCGAAGAGGGCACGATCGGGCGCTGGGCCGAGGATGCGGTGGCCGTGCTCGACCATCTCACCCGGGGCCCCCAGGTCCTGGTGGGTTCCAGCATGGGGGGATGGCTGATGCTGCTGGTGGCGCTCGCCCGGCCCGAGAGGGTGGTGGGCCTCATCGGCGTCGCCGCGGCGCCCGATTTCACCGAGACGATGGCGGCGGCCCTCGACCGCGAGGCCCGCGCCGCCCTCGAGCGGGACGGGGTCTTGAGCCTTCCCTCGGCTTATGCCGACGAGCCCTACACGGTCACCCGCCGACTGATCGAGGAGGGGCGCGAGCACCTGCTTCTCCGAGAACCCATCCCGATCACCTGCCCGGTCCACCTGATCCAGGGGATGAGGGACCAGGACGTGCCGTGGGAGACCGCGCTCACCCTCGCCGAGCGGCTCCGGTCGGAGGATGTGGTCGTCACGCTCGTGAAGGACGGGGACCACCGGCTGTCGAGGCCCGAGGACCTGGAGCGC
>JBHICW010000057.1:0-10531 GCA_046759785.1 Alphaproteobacteria bacterium | reverse complement strand
TGCCGCCTTCCTCGAGTCGGGCGGCTTCGAGGTCGAGATCGCGACCGAGCGCTACCCGGCCGAGGCGCAGCTCCGGCCGCCCTACGATCCCAGGGGGGAGAAGCTCAAAGCCTAGGCCGTGTACTCATAAAAGTGGGCGTGTATCGGCTTAGACCTGCCTCGCCGCTGTCCGCTTATAGTCCATACCGTTGATAAACTCGTCAAATGTACCGTTTCGGGTGCGGTTACGCATGCCCTTCAAATGTGGTGTTTTCATAAGCAATTGATTTGATTGGCATCGCCATTCGCACAACCGCTGTCAAACCACGAAGCCGACGCGGAAAATTGGTTTATCAACAGTATCAGCCAGGGGCCGACATCCAGACTGCGGTGTTAGACTCGATTGGCCGCGTTCTCTAAACTGCCACCCATTGCGAATGCGAAACGGGGGACACACCCGTGGCACGGGAGGGCATCGAGCGAAGGCTCACGACGATCATGTCCGCCGACGTCGTCGGATACAGCCGTCTCATGGCTGGCGACGAAGCCGGGACCTTCGCGCAACTCAAGACCCATCGCAGAGAGCTGATCGAGCCGAAGACCGCGGAGCATCACGGGCGCGTCGTGAAGCTCACGGGCGACGGCACGCTGATGGAGTTCGCCAGCGTGGTCGACGCCGTCAACTTCGCCGTCGAGGTTCAGCAGGCGATGGTGGAGCGGAATGCCGGCGTTCCCGAAGACCGCCAGATCAAGTATCGGATTGGTATCAACATCGGCGACATCATCGTCGATGGCGAGGACATCTACGGCGAGGGCGTGAACGTCGCGGCGCGGCTCGAAGGCTTGGCGGAGCCCGGCGGCATCTGTATCTCCGCTAAGGTCTACGAGGAGGTCAGGAACAAGCTTCCCACCGCCTTCGAGGACCTGGGCGAACAGGAGGTCAAGAACATCCCGGATCCGGTGCGGGTGTACCGCTGGACCGACGCTGCCGCCGCATCAACGACTGACACGGGGAAAACGGAGGGCGCGCTCCCGCTCCCCAACAAGCCGTCGATGGCCGTGCTGCCCTTCACCAACATGTCGGGCGACCCCGATCAGGAGTTCTTCGCCGACGGCATCAGCGAGGACATCATCACCGAGCTCTCCAAGTTCCGCTCGCTGATCGTCATCGCGCGCAACTCGTCCTTCGCCTTCAAGGGGCAGTCCCTCGACGTCAAGGAGCTGAGCAAGAGGCTTGGCGTGCGATATCTGGTCGAAGGCAGCGTGCGGCGCGCCGGAAACCGCGTGCGCGTCACCGCCCAGCTCGTCGACGCCGTCGCGGACGCGCACCTCTGGGCCGAGCGCTACGACCGCGACCTCGACGACATCTTCGCGGTCCAGGACGAGGTGACAAACGCAATCGTCACCGCCATCGAGCCGACACTCGGCAGCGCCGAGCGCGGACGCGCCCATCGCAAGCCGACCGAGAGGCTGGATGCCTGGGAGAGCTACCAGCGCGGCATGTGGAACGTGTACCGCTACGCGGCGCAAGAGAACACCGAGGCGCAGACGTTTTTCAGGCGCGCCATCGAACTCGACCCCAACTTCGCGCCGGCTCATGCGGGTCTGGCCTACGCCATCTATCTGTCCGTCATGCTGGGCTTCGGGGCCGATCCAGCGTCGGCCCTCGGCGAGGCACGCGACGCCGCCGAGAGAGCCGTCACACTCGACGGCGACGACGCCCTGGCCCACGTCGCGGTGGGCCGGCTCCACTTGATGGTGGGCGAGCATGAAGCAGCCATTTCCGCCTGTGAGACCGCGCTCGCGCTTAATCCCAACCTGGCTACGGCGCGCTTCGGTCTGGGCTGGGCCCTCACCTACACCGGCCGCCGCGAGGAGGGTCTCGCCGAGCTGGACGAGGCCATCCGGCTCAGCCCGCGTGATCCCATGCTGTGGGGCTTCCTGGTCCTCAAGGCTCAGGCTTATATAGCCATGGAGCGCTACGAGGAGGGCCTGAAATTTGCGCGTGCCGCCCAGCGTCAGCCCAATGCCGGCGTTTGGGCCTACGTGTCCGAAGCCGTCGCGCTGGCGCAACTCGACCGCATCGAGGAGGCCAGGCAGGCGCTCGAACGCGTCTCGGCCATCAAGCCCGATTTCGACATGAACTTCGCGGCCAGCACTATCGCGCAAATGCGCGCCGTGGGCTTCGAATTCTACCTCGACGCCCTGAAGAAGGCCGGACTGCCGTAGTGAATGAAGCGCATGGAATCGAAGTGCCTTCCGCAACGCCAGAACCTTCAGATTGGCCGTATGCTCAGTGTCCGAGAAGGGTCAAGAGCGGCCATTGGCGGACCGAGTACTCCTTCCACTGCAAGTGCATGTATGAGTACGCGTCCTAGTGTTCTGACACTGACGCTTGATCCCCATTATTTAACCCTTTGATCACCCCCACCATCGACGGCGGATGCCGCCGCCGTCGATCCTCCCCCATCAACGGGGAGGGGGTACCTCGTGCGGAAAGGGGATTTTTCCCTCCCTCCCCCCTTGCGGGGGAGGGTCAGGGTGGGGGGTATAAACTCGACGAAAGGGAGGACGTTTTCTCGGAAACGAAACGCTAGACTCCGGGGGCGCTCGTCCGGGACGAGACCGAAAGCAAGGGTGGGCGCCCGTCCCTGGCGTCGCACGAGAGCGATGGCGAAGCGTACCCTTGAGGCTTAGACGTGGTGGCTGAACCGTCCGCGCCGGGCGTTCGCCATCAGCTTCTCGAACTCTTGGCCGCCGACGTGGACCAGACTGCTGTGGTCACCCCCTTCGAAAAAGACGTCCGGTTGTCCGACGAGGATTTCGTCGAGGATGACGTCCAGCCCATAGGCGGCACCGACGGCGGGGACCGCTCCGAGATCACAGTCCTTGAAGAGTTCGCCGATCTCGCCTTCACTGGCGAGGTTCAGGCGACGGTCCAGCAGGCGCTGAACCGTGTCGAGCTCCAAGCGGTGGGTCGCCGGGATGACGGCGAGCACGTAGCCTTTGGCGTCGTGAAGGACGACGGCCTTCGCCACCCGCTCGCCTGAAACGTGCGCGGCCTGAGCGGACCTGCTGCTCGACGGGGTCCGGAGATGAGTTTGAACGTCGTACTCGACCCCCTGATCCTTAAGGTATTGTTTGAGAGTAGCTGCGATGGGCATGGCGGCCCCCCTTGTACCGATGCCTCTTCAACGGTCGGCGACTCGCGGACCTAGGTGCGGGCTTTCCCCTCCGATCCATCCGCAAGGTTGATATGGGATCATCGGCGGGCGGGCGCTACCCTGCAGGCTTGGCACCGCCGCCGCGCCTTTCCGCCCCGCCAGCGCGCATTAGACCACCTCGAACCCGTGCGCGTAAGGGTCGCGGTCGTCGATGAAGATCGTGTTGAGCCCGGTGATCCGGGCCCAGCCCTCGATGCTGGGAACGATCGCGTCGTAGTTGCCGACCTTGGCAAGGCCCTCGACCCGGCCGCGGAACTGGCTCCCGATGATGCTCTCGTGAACGAAGATGTCGCCGGGCTTCAAGTCGCCGCGGGCTGTGAGCTGCGCCATCCGCGCCGAGGTCCCGGTGCCGCAGGGCGACCGGTCGATCGCCTTGTCGCCGTAGAAGACCGCATTGCGCCCGTGGGCCTCCGGCTTGCTTGGCGCGCCTGTCCACATCACGTGGCTCACGCCGCTGATCGCGGCGTCTTCGGGGTGGACGTAGGTGCCGGAGTCGTTGAGCCGGCGGCGGATGACGGGGCTGTAGCGGAGGACGTCGGCCGGGGCGAGGTCGCTCAAACCCTGATAGTTCGCCTGCCGCTCGACGATCGCGTAGAAGTTGCCGCCGTAAGCGATGTCGACCTTGAGCCGGCCGAGCTCGGGGCAGTCGACCTCGACGCCGCTCGAGTGGAGGAAGGAGGGAACGTTCTCGATCGTGACAGATTCGACGAACGGCCCCTCCTGCCGGTAGCTGGCGACGACGACCCCGGCCGGCGTGTCCAGCCTTAAGACCCCGTCCCGGCGCGGGCTCGCCAGCCCGCGTTCGACGACGACGGTGACCGTCCCGATCGTGCCGTGGCCGCACATGGGAAGAGACCCGCTCGTCTCGATGAACACGATCCCAAGGTCGCAGTCCTCGCGGGTGGGCGGATAGAGGAGGCTGCCCGACATGAGGTCGTGGCCCCTGGGCTCGAACATGAGGCCGGTGCGGATCCAGTCGAAGCGGGCAAGGAAGTCCTGCCGGCGCTCGCTCGCCGTCGCGCCCTCGAGCGGCGGGGCGCCGCCGGCGACGACGCGCACCGGGTTGCCGCAGGTGTGGGCGTCGACGCAGAAGAAGGTGTGGGTCGCCATCTCACCCCTCGTCGCGCGCCGCCGCGCCAGCGTTCCGGCGCGCGCGTGAGGGCCTTGTTGCCATAGGCGCGGGCGGGGCGCAACGCCGATCCTCCCGCAGGGCGTCTGGAATTGGCCCCGGAGTTGGCCTAGGGTGGGCAGCACCGCGGAGGGCGTCGACGTGAAACATGTGATCACCGCCGCGACGATTGGCTTCAGTCTGGTCGTGACCAGCTCGGCCGTATCCTCTGACGAGCAGGTGCTTGCTGCCCTGCGCTCGGCCGAGACGGTCCGGTTGGTCGTCGAGCAGACGTACGGCTTCCGTTCCCGAAATCGGGTCCAGACCGAGCCCATCCCCGGCGTCTCGCTGTCGTTCGAGGAGGTCGCCGAGAGTCTGCTGCGTGGCGCCGGCGTCGAGGTCGTCGGTCCGGCGGCGCAGGCCTACGATGCAACCCTTACCATCACGGCTCGGGGCAAGGCTCTCGGCGCCCTCTACTTCGAGGGTGTCAAAGGGTATTTGTACGCCGGTGCCGCGCTCGAGGGGACGATCGCCTTCGCGGTTCGGGGGTTGCCGCCCCACCGCCGAGACTTCCGCACCGAGCTGAGGCCGCTCGGGGACGTCACGCTCAATCTCGGCTACGAGCTGCCCCGGAACGCCCCTTTCCATGAGCTTTTGGACCGCACGGGCTCGTTCATTCCGCGAATCATGGAGCTGATCGGCGAGGTTTACGGTGCAGACGCGGTGATCGCCGCGCTCGAAGGAGGCGAGCCGGCGATCCGGCGAAGCGCCGCCAAAGTCCTGGGCGAGCTCGGCGATCCAGCCGCCGGCGAGGCGCTCATTACCGCCCTCCAGGAGCGGGACGCGAAGGTACGTTGGCAGAGTGCCTGGGCGCTCGGCAAGATCGGCGATCCGCGCGCGGTCGAGCCGCTGATCGCTGCCCTCGAGGATCGTGACCTCGACGTCAGGTGGTTCGCCGCCTGGGCGCTGGTCGCGATCACCGGCGAGAGGCTTGGGGATGAGCCCGACGCCTGGGCCGGCTGGTGGGCGGGGCGAGCCCAATGAGCAGGCGGCCGGCGTCGCAGCCTCGCGCACACGGCCGGACAGTTCGGTCCCGATCTCACTGATCTCCCGGCGCTCGGGTTCGTAGGTGTGTGCGGAAAGCCTATCCCGCCCCTTCTCCTGCCCGCGGGCGTTCAGGATCCGGACCTGGGCACCGTCCGCGTGATCCGGCTCCTCAAGCGTCCGCTCCGCCCGCCGGCGGGGTCGCTCCGAAGGGCAAGGCGTCAGCCTCTTTCAACGATGCGATGCAGGTCGCATCGTCGTCTTTCGGGCTGTTCACCCTGAGGCCCACCGGGTACGCCACCATGTCCTGGGCCGGGTAGGGACCGAGCAGGGCTTGGCCGGCCTCACGGTCGAGGCCGGCCGGCTCGAGCCAGGGTCCGTAGTCGTCCGGCTTGAGGATCACGGGCATGCGGTCGTGGATCGGTGCCACGACCTCGTTCGCTTCGGTGGTGATGATGGCGCACGACTCCCGGACCTCGTCGCCGGCGCCCTGCCAGCGCTCCCAAAGGCCGGCGAAGGCGAAGACCGCCCCGGCGCCGAGGCGGACGTAGAAGGGCTGCCGCTTGCCGCGCGTCCGCTGCCATTCGTAGAAGCCGTCGCTCGGAATGAGGCAACGGCGCCGGCGGAACGCCGCCCGAAACGCCGCCTTCGCCGCCACCGACTCGGCGCGGGCGTTGATCATCCGGGCGCCGATCCGCGGATCCTCGGCCCAGGCAGGGACGAGGCCCCACCTGAGCGCGGCGAGCTCTCTGGCGCCGTTGCCGGGCTTCACCCGCACCGCGGCCACCGCCTGTGTCGGCGCGATGTTGTAGCGGGGCGGCAGGTTCGGCCTCTGCTCCAGCCCGAAGGCCTTGACCCATTCCTCGGGCGGGGTCTTGAGGGTGAACCGACCGCACATGGACGAATGCTATCACCCCCTCCGGGCCGCCGCCACGCCGCTTGGACGATGACAGCCAAGCGCTGTTCGCAGCCGTGACGTCGTTCTGGTTCGGGCAGCGGGCGCCCACAGGGCTTCGACGGGGCCAGTGATCTATTACGCCGTTTACCGCGTCCGGCGCGCACCCCACGTATTGTCAAACTTTACAAGACCAATCTGTCGGTAAAAGTCATCTGCTCCTGGAGCGGCGAGCAGGAGGAGCGTCGTTTCCTCGCCCGCCGCCTCGTGGACGCGCCGGACAAGCTCGCGCCCGATGCCCCGCCCTTGCCATGCGTGGTCGACGGCGAGGTCCGAGAGGTAGCAGCAGTAGCTGAAGTCCGTGAGCGCACGGGCGATGCCAACGAGCCTCTCGCCGGCGCGGGCGCCAACGATGAGGTTTGCGTTCCTGATCATTCGACGGATCCGGTCGACGTCTTGAACCGGCCGCCGTTCCGCAAGGCCGGATCGCCTGAAGACGTCGATCATCTCGCGTGGATCGACGCCGGTTTCGATGCGGTAGCCCACTCGGGCGGTGTGATCGGTCATCGCTTCTCTCCACCCACCGGTCTCCTTTGGCGCCGCCTCTAAGCGGATGCTGAAAAATCTGTCATGGCGGCTCCGCATCCTTCGACACGCAGCCCCTCGGGCTGCCGCTTGAGGCATGAGGATGTTTGGTCTTCCAACAGCTTAGCCCTCATGCCGAGGAGCGGGCCTGAGCCTGTCGAAGGGCCGCGTCTTGAAGTATGAGGCGCCGATACAACGGTTTTCAGCACCCTTTTGAGGGCTGAACATGCGTCATGTCACAGAGAACGGTCTAAATGCAATTAGACCGAAATAACCGCATCGCCTTTCGCGACCTCGCCCCCCTCGATCACCTCCGAATAGACGCCCATGTAGTTGTGGCCGAAGGCGTCTCGGAGGGCGCGGGGCACGTCGAGGTCGCGCTCGGCCGTCGCCGGGTTGACGGTGGTGGCGGCGCAGCGGTCGATGCGGCTCACGATGCGCAAGCGCGCGCCGCCCGCGGCGATCTCGCGGCCCGTCCAATCCAGCTCGGCCCAGGCGGGCGCGCCGTCGAGGTAGAGGTTGGCGCGGAAGCGGATCGGATCGACCGCGGCGTTCACCACCCGCTCGAGGTCGCGCACGCTCGCCAAGCCGATGATCGAGACGTACTTGTACGTGCTTGTGCCGGGCTTGGGCGACGCGTCCGAGAACATGTGACCCGGGGCCTCCAGCACCTTGGGCGCGCCACGCACGGCGCCGGCCATGAAGTCGGCGAAGAACTGGCCGATCACGGCGCCGCCCGTGGGCTCGGTGATCTTGGCGCGGACCACCTGCTTGCCGTCGTGCTCGATCGTGAAAAAGCCGCTTTCCTCGTCGAAGCGGGTCCGGAGTTGGGCCAGCTTCTCGTCGCGCATGAGCATGAGGAACTTGGTCTTGGGCAGCTGCTTGGGGCGCTCCGGATCGAAGAGGGTGGAGCCATGCGCGATCGCGAACCGCCGGTCGTGCGCCAGGCCCTCGCCGCGGCTGAGCGTGACCCGCTCCAGGTGCTCGGCGCTCAGGCCCTTCACCGGATAGCGGCAAATGTCGACGACGCTGATCGACATTTTCCCCCCCATTCTCGTGGCGCCAGGCGGCTAACCGACATTTTTCGGATGGACTCGTCGGTTGCCGCGATGTTAGCAGAAAATGGTGTCCGCGGCCCTCCGACGATGGCTTTCCACCTGCGACGACGCTTCGCAGGCGGCTAAGCCGCCAAGAGCCAACGTACCGCTCGCCCGCCTCGAGGCGGACACGGCGTGTCGGCTTCCCGGGTTCAACCGCAACGCCCGGCGCCTCTATGACAACTTCATGCGCGTGGCCGGCTCCTCAACGGTATGAGACGGCGAACGCGGGCGCCTAGTCTCCCTGGGTTCTGCCGCCGCAGGACGCACCGGTCGCACCGAGCTCAGGCGTTGCGGTCCGGCCAGTGGGGCATGCCGTGAGGCCTGTCGTGATGGGGCGAGGCACCACTCTTCCAACGCTCGCAATCGTCGTCTCGGCGGTGCTGTGGGGGGTCTGGTGGATGCCCATTCGCCGTCTCGATCAGAGCGGGGTCACCGGCGACTGGGCGAGCCTCCTCCTGTTCGCGCTCGCGAGTGCGGCCCTGGTGCCGGTCGCCGTCGCCCGCCGTCGGACGCTGGCCGCGCATGCACCCGTCCTCGCCGCGGTCGGCCTGTTCATGGGCGGCGCCATGGTCGCTTGGAACCACGCGCTCATTACCGGGGAGGTCGTGCGGGCGACCCTGCTCTTCTACCTCGCCCCCCTGTGGGCGACGGGACTTGCGCTGGTCGTGCTCAAGGAAAGGGTCAGCCCCGTCCGCGCGGTGTCGATCCCGCTGGGGTTGGCGGGCGCTGCCGTGCTCCTCGGATTCGAGGACGGGTTTCCCCTCCCGCGCTCGGTCTCGGACGTGATGGCCGTGATGTCCGGCGTGTCCTTCGCGCTCGGCGCCACCTTCGCGCGCAAGGCCCAGGATGTAGGTGTGGCCGAGAAGATCGTCGTCACCATGTTCGGCGGTGCCGTGGCCGCGATTCTCTTGGCGACCATGCTCGCCACGCCGCCGCCGTCGCGTGCCGAGGTCGCCGCGGCGCTCCCGCTGTTCGCGAGCGTCACACTGCTCTGGTGGATCCCTCTTTTTTGGCTCATTCTGTGGGCGGCGACTCGCCTCGAGCCCGGTCGGGTCGCGGTTCTCCTGCTCCTCGAGATCGTCGTCGCCGCCGTGACCGCGACCTGGCTCGCCGGCGAGCCCTTCGGCTGGCGCGAGGGCTTGGGCATGGTCCTCATCGTCGGCGCCGGGCTCGTCGACACCCTCGGCGACCGGTGGCGCGTGGGGCCGCGCGGGGCAGCCGCCTCTCTCTCGCTCAACGGGCCGCGCGAAAGCCCAGATGAGAACCGCCGTCGATCGTGAGCGTCGTCCCGGTGATGTAGTCCCCGGCGGGGGAGGCGAGGTAGGCGACCGCGAGCGCGACCTCGCGCGCGGTGCCCATCCTGGCGACCGGGAGCTTCTCGACCGCGGCCTCGAGCCCGCCCCGGTCGTAGTGGTCGAGGGCAGGGGTATCGATCGTGCCGGGGGCGACCGCGTTCACCGTGATCCCGTGGCGCCCCCATTCGACGGCCAAGGACTTAGTCATGTTCACCACGCCCGCGCGCGCGGCGCCCGCGTGGGCCATGCCGGGGGTGCCGCTCTCAAGGGACAGCACGATGTTGACGATCTTGCCGCCGCGGCCTTGCGCCACCGCGCGGGTCGCGAAGGCTCGGCTCATGTGCCAGGTGCCGCTGAGGTTGAGATCGACGACGGCGCGAAACCCGTTCGCCGAGATTTCGAGCGCCGGTGCGGCGAACTGCCCGCCGGCGTTGTTGACGAGGATGTCGGGCAGGCCGTGGCGCGCGACGACGGCCTCGAAGAGGGCCTCGACCTCGTCCTCCTTGCGGATGTTGACCGGGTGGTGGTCCGCCTCGACGCCGGCGGCCTTGAGCTCGGCGGCCGCCTCCGCGAGCCCCTCCACCGTTCGCGCCGCGAGGATGACCTTGGCCCCGAGCTCGCCAAGCTCGCGGGCGATCGCGAAGCCGATTCCCGTGCCGCCACCGGTGATGAGCGCTGAGCGGCCTTGAAACAGGCCGGGCGCGTAGATGGGATCGTCGCTCATCGGCTCCCCTCCCTCGTTCACGTCGTGTGGATGCGGCGTGCGGTCGCGGCCGGTGCCGGCGAACGATAGGCGCATAGGCCCCGGCGCGCCAGGACGTGGCGGCCACGCGGGGCGGCGCGGCTCAGGGCGGCCCGGTCCCGAGCAGCGCGGCGATCTTAGCCCTGAGCGCCGGCAGCGCCTCGCGCTCGAACCACGGGTTGCGCCTGAGCCAGGCGGTGTTGCGCCACGAGGGATGGGGCACGGGCATGAGCTGCGGGAGGTAAGCGCGCCAGGCGAGGACGGTTTCGGTAACGGTCCCCTTGGCGCGGGAACCCAGATAGCGGGCCTGGGCGTAGCGGCCGACGAGCAGGGTGAAGCGGACCTCCGGCAGGAAGGCGAGAAGCCGGTCGTGCCAGAGCGGCGCGCACTCGGGCCTGGGCGGCAGGTCGGCACCTTTCTCCTGCCCCGGGTAACAGAACCCCATCGGCAGGATGGCGATGAGGCTCGCGTCATAGAAGGTGGTCCTGTCCATGCCGAGCCAGGCGCGCAGCCGATCGCCGCTCTTATCGTCGAAGGCAAGGCCGGTCTCGTGCACGCG
>JBHICW010000056.1:0-10810 GCA_046759785.1 Alphaproteobacteria bacterium | reverse complement strand
CCGAAGCGCGGCCGGACCTCGTCGCGAAACTTCCACTGAATGTGGTAAAGCAGCTTGGGCAGATCGCGATAGCTCTTGATGTATGCCCGGAAGATGTCCGTTATCAGCTCTTCATTGGTGGGGCCATAGAGCATCTCCCGGTCGTGGCGATCCCTGATGCGCAGCATCTCCTCGCCGTAATCCTCGTAACGGCCCGATTCACGCCACAGATCGGCCGACTGAATGGTGGGCATGAGGAGCTCCTGGGCGCCGGCCGCGTCCTGTTCATCGCGGACGATCTGCTCGACGCGCTTGAGCACCATGAAGCCCAGGGGCAGCCACGAGAAGATACCGGCGCTGGCCTGGCGGATCATTCCCGCACGCAGCATGAGCCGGTGCGAGACGATCTGCGCCTCGCTCGGGTTCTCTTTGAGAGTCGGCATGAAGAAACGGGAAAGGCGCATCCCACCCCCGCCATTTGCCCGGCGCTCTCGCCGGCCGCCGTCAATCTATGCAAAGGACGGGGCAATGACAACGGCGGGGGCTAGGACCAACTTCGGCAAATCGGGGCCTCACCCCCCACCCTTACCTTCCCTGACAAAGGGGGAGGGGTGCAATGTGACTCACGTTTCTGCGTCAAGCGAGGACGAGCCAGGAAGACCCTGAGCCAGCAGGCGGCGCACGAAACCCGGCACGGTCTCGGAGGCCGGGCCGTACGTCCGCTCGGCGAAGAGCGAGCTCATGGCCGAGGGTTCAAGGTTGAACTCGACCGTGTGGGCTCGGCCGGTCCGCCGGACCTCGTCGACGAAGCCGGCCGCCGGTGTGACGACGCCCGATGTGCCCACCGCCACGAAGAGGTCGGTGGCCGCGAGCGCCGCGTAGATGCGCTCGAGTTCGAACGGCATCTCACCGAACCACACCACGTGCGGCCGGAGCGTCTCGGTGGCCCCACAGCACGGGCAGCGCGTCTCGGGCCCGATGTCCTCCGTCCACCGATGGACTGCGCCGGAGCACAGGCAACGGACCTTCAAGAGCTCGCCGTGCATGTGAATCACCTTTCGGCTGCCCGCCCGCTCGTGCAGATCGTCCACGTTCTGAGTGACGATCAGCACCTCCCCCGTCCACGCCTTCTCCAGCTCCGCCAGCGCGAGGTGGGCCGGATTGGGCCCGACGTCGGCCTCCAAAAGTCGCCGCCGGCGCGCGTTGTAGAAGGCCTGCACCAGGCCGGGATTGCGGGCGAACGCCTCGGGGGTGGCCACGTCCTCCACCCGGTGCCGTTCCCACAGCCCGTCCTTGGCCCGGAACGTGGACAGGCCGGACTCGGCCGAGATGCCGGCACCCGTCAGGACCACGATGGAACCGGCCACGGTGGTCTCCGGCATATCGCTCCCCCTTCGCCGACGCGCAGGGCTCGGGCAGGCCGCCGCCGGGCCATGCCGCCCACGTTCTTCCCACGCGCACGGTCATACGCAAGCAGGCGACGGTCGACAAGAGCGAGCGGGTGCCACGAGCCGCCCCGTGCCGTTGTGGAAGCCGCGGCACACGGCTACAGTTCGCCCATGACGCCCTTTGCCACGATCCTCGAGCGGGCTCAGAAGCGGGCCGGCGGGGCCGCGGCGCTCAAGGCTCAGCTGCCTGAGCCGAGGACGGACGACGAGCTTAGGGCTGAGAGCGACGACCGTTACCTCTCGCTCATGTCGCTCAGGGCCTTTCGCGCCGGCCTCAGGCACGCGCTGGTGGATGCGAAGTGGCCCGCGTTCGAGGAGGTTTACTTCGGGTTCGAGCCCCGGCGCATCACGGCGATGAGCGACGACGACCTCCAGCGGCTGATGGGCGACCGCCGCCTGATTCGGCATTGGGGCAAGATCAAGGCGGTTCGGAACAATGCCGCCGCCATGCTCGCCGTGGCCGAGGCCTACGGCAGCTTCGGCGGCTACCTTGCAGGCTGGCCTTCCACCGAAATCGTCAAGCTGTGGGACGACCTCGCCAAGCGTTGCTCCCAGATGGGGGGAAATTCCGGACCGTACTTCCTACGCATGGCGGGGAAGGACACCTTCGTTCTTACGGGCGACGTGGTGACGGCGCTCGCGACCTACGGCGTGATCGATGACAAGCCGAGCTCCAAGCGCGAGCGGGCGATCGTCCAGGAGGCGTTCAATCGCTGGTCAAAGGAGTCCGGACGGCCGTTGTGCCAGCTCAGCAAGATCCTGGCGCTCGCGGTGGGGTGAGCCGTAAGCCCGCGGCCCGGCTCCTCCCGAAGGCCCCTCACCGGTGGCCGGGAGCCGGCGCGCGGGCTTGGGGCGAAGATTCTGGCCTTGCAACGAACGTTCGTGCCCAGCATTGGCGCGATCCGCCCCTAGGCGATCGGGTCTCAACGGGACCTGGACGCTTCCCAAGGAGGTGATCTCGTGCCTCAGAGTTGGATCGGCACCTCCGGCTGGTCGTATCCCAACTGGGAGGGGCCGTTTTATCCCAAAGGGCTGAAGCGCACCGATTGGCTCGCCTTCTACGGCGAGCGGCTCGACAGCGTGGAAATGAACAACAGCTTCTACCGCCTTCCCAAGGCGGAGATGCTGTCTCGTTGGGCGGAGCGTACGCCCGGGGATTTCCTCTTCGCCGTAAAAGGCTCGCGGCTGGTCACGCACTTGAAGCGCCTGAAGGGCTGCGAAGAGCCGCTCGAGATCTTTTTCGAGCGCATGACGGCGCTCGGTGACAAGCTCGGTCCGGTGCTGTTCCAGCTGCCCCCCAACTTCCCATGTGACCTGCCGCTCCTCCGGGCCTTCCTCCAGACAGTGCCGGAGGGACACCGCTACACCGTCGAGTTCCGCGATCCGAGCTGGCACGTCCCGGAGGTCTCGGAGCTCCTCAGCGAACACAACGCCGCCTTTTGTATCTTCGAGCTGGGGACTCTGCGCTCGCCCGAGCTCATCACCGCCGACTTCGCCTACATCCGCTTGCACGGACCAGGGGAGCGCTACGTCGGGAACTACGACGAGGCGACCCTCGGCGCCTGGGCGCAGCGGCTCAGGGCGTGGCGGCAGGACGGAAAGGACAGCTACGTCTACTTCGACAACACGGACGAGGCGGACTACGCCCTCCGCAACGCGCTGCGCCTCAAAGAGCTGACCGAGGCGCCGGAGAGCCGCTGAGGCTCAGGCCGCGCGCGCCAGAGGTCGGGCGAAGGCGAGCGCAGCGACGACATAGAGCCCGGCCGCAAGCCCTACCACCGCGGTAAAGCCGAAGTGGATGGCGAGCACGGTCGCAAGCACCGCGCTCGCCACCGAGGCGCAGCCGTTGATGCCCCAGGCCCACGGGATCCACCCGGGCGCCGCCACCGCCAGGCGGGTGAGCCCGAGCGGAAACGGCATCCCCATGCAGAAGCCGAGGGGCGCGATGAGCGCGAGCGTCACCGCGACCTTCCCGGCGTCGGGAATGGGCCGGAGCCAGTCGAACAGCGGCGGGAGCAGAACGAGGTAGACGAGCGCCGCCGTCACGATCCCGCCTACGGCCAAGGCGAGCGCAAGGCCCGGCCGTCCGGGACCCGCCCTCTCCCCAACCAGGTGGGTGAGACGCGGTGCGAAGCCGCTGCCGAGACCCGCGAACACGAGGAACCCGCACAGGACGACAGCGATCGCGTAAAGGGGATGGCTCAGAAACAGCGCGAAGCGCTGAATGAACGCGATTTCGACGAACAGAAACGCGAGCCCGAGGGCGAGAAAGTAGACGACCACGCGTAGACCGTGGCGCGAGGCCTTAAGCTCCCCTCCCCTTCGCCGGAGGGCCGCGAGCGGAAGAAGGATAAGGACCAGGCTTGCCGCGACCGCCTGGACCAGCGTCGAAATTAGAATCACATATCCCCATTCCACCAGCGCCACCCCGCCTCGCCCGCGAAGAGCAAGCAGCTCAGGAAGAACCCGCCAAGTGAAGAAGCGGAAGAAGTAGGGCCGGTCGTCGGTCGCGGGCGCGACGTGAAACTTGTATTTGTCGAAAAAGGCCTCGCGGTCGGGCCCGATGAGCGCCCGGGCGCCTTCATAGAGGTAGGGCCGCTCCAGTTGGTTGTAGCGGTTGGCCTCTTCCGCCGGCATCCCGGGGTAGTAGGCGACGTCGAAGGAGCGCGCCTCGGAGAAGGCCCTAAGCGCCGCGGTCTCCTCGTTCGTGAAGGCGCCGTTCTTGACGAGGAGCGTCGTCGTCTTCCAGCTGCGGATGAGAGCCAGCCGCCGCGCCGGATCCGACACCCCGCTCCGCTCCAGGGCGCGCAAGGCGGTCGCAAACAGCTTGAGGCCGTCGCGCGGGGGAAGCTTCAGCCAGCGGGTGATGGCGAGAAAGCCTCCCGGGTTCAGCCGCCGGAGGTAGGCCTCAAGCGCCTCCACCGTATAGAGGGTGCTCTCAGAGAGCGCATAGACCCCCGCAGCGGCGGCGCTGAACGAATCGAGGAGCGACAGCTCGATGAGGTCGTAAGCGGCGTCGGCCCGGGCCACGAAGCCGCGGGCCTCGGCCACGTGAATGCGGACCCCGTCCGCGTCGAAGGGCCTTCCGGCGAAGTCCGCGAACGTCCGACCCACCAATGCCACCATCTGTGGGTTGAGCTCGACCGCGTCGACCGCGCTCGCGCCGTGGTAGAGGGCGCGCAGGAGCCCGGCCCCGCCGCCGAGGCCCAGAATGAGCACCCTCGGCCGGTCCAGAAGGTGATAAGGAAGCGCCCCCGACTGGCCGTCGAGAAAGGCGAGCGGTTCGGGGTTGCCGTCGAACCGGGTGATCGCGGTGAGCGAATTGGCGTCGGTGAAGACTCCGAGCTGGGGCGGAGGCTCGGTCGTGGCGTTGAGGCTCAACCCCGGCGCGTGCCGGAACGGAATGGTCGGACTCTCAACGATCGTGAGGAGGCCTAGGGGGCTCGAGCGCTCCTCCACCACCGCCGCATCCGGTACCCTGAGCGCCAGGCTCAACTCCTTGTACGGCGACACGCGAAGGGCGAGCCAATCGGCCGGCCAGGCGAGGGTCGCCGCAACGGCCACCGCGACAAGGGCTAAGGCCTCGAGCCGGGCGGCCCTACTCCCGCCCGCCAGCCGCCCGAGGGCGGCGGCAAGAAAGCCGGCACCACCCACGAGTCGGAGGCAATCGGCCGGCGGGAAGGCGAACAGCGCGACGACGACACCGAGTGCCCCCGTCCCCGCCCCCGTGAGGTCGTACCGGTAGATCCGACCAATCCGCTCGCGGAAGCGGGACAGGGCCATTCCGATGCAGGTGGCGGCGCAGAAGAAGGGCACCGCGAGGATGAGGTACAGCTCGAACAGGTAGAGCTGCTGACGGGCGTCCCAGACCACCTCGAGCGGGTTGAAGGGCAGGCGTTGAGCAAGCGCATAGCCGCCTACGGAGGTGAGGCCGAACATGGCGGCGGCTGCCGGAAAGGCGACCGCGAAGCGCGGCAACAGCCAGCCCTGCGAGAGCGCCAGGAACGTGCCGCTGGCGCCGAAACCGAGCAGAGCTAAGCTGATGATCATGTAGGCGAAGTGGGACCACTGGATGATCGAGAAGAGCCGCATGAGGAGGATCTCGTAGCCCAGCACCCCGGCCGAGAGGACAGAGACGGCGAAGAGCAGGGGCATTTCAGTGGCCGCCGAGGAGCGGCACGAACCGTACGGGCAGGAGCTGCCAGGTCTTGATTCGCCCTTCGTCGTCCTTCTCAACCAGCATGAGGTGCTGGGTGAGGAACCGGCCGCCCACGGGAATGGCCATCCGGCCTTGCGGCTTGAGCTGGCGGATCAAGGGCGGCGGGACGTGGCTGGCCGCCGCGGTGACGATCACCGCGTCGAAGGGGGCCTTCTCGTCCCAGCCGTAATAGCCGTCGCCGAGGCGCGTGGTCACGTTGTCGTAGCCGAGGCGGGCGAGCCTCTCGGTGGCTTGGTGGGCGAGAGGTTCGATGATCTCTATCGTGTAGACCTCGCGCACGAGCTCCGCGAGCACGGCGGCCTGGTAGCCCGACCCGGTGCCGACTTCGAGCACCACCTCGTCGCCGTCAAGCTCCAACAGGTCAGTCATCACGGCGACGATGTAGGGTTGGGAGATCGTCTGACTGTAGCCGATGGGGAGCGGCACGTTCTTATAGGCGCGGGAACGCTCCTCGGGCGGCACGAAGGCGTGCCGGGGCACCCGGGCCATGACGGCCAAGACCCGTTCGTCCAGAGGCTTACCGACGGTGAAGAAGCCGGTACCGTGGCGGAGCGTCGTCGCCGTCAGCTTGAGGAGGTTGATCAGCTGTCGGCGCTCGGCCGCGTAATCGTCGTCCGTCGCGGCGTGTGCGGCGGCGAACGCGGCAACGAGCAACAGGGGCAACAGACAGCGTCTCGTCATGGGCCAGGCCTTACACGCTCTCGCCCCTTCCGGCAGCCCCAAGCGGCCTTGCCGGGAAGGAGACGCAGGCACAACCCCGACTATAGTGCCACGGCGGCCGCAGCCGCGCCGAATTTTCGAGCCCGAGGCAAGCCTAGGCTCTTGAACCCTTCCGCCCGGCGCGAGAAGCTCCGCCGCGGGTCGAGAGCCGGCGGCACCGTCGGCCTCAATCCGGCGAGGGGCCGGGCGCCTTCGGTCCCTCGCGCAGGATGACAAGGATAGATCGGGAGCACGGGCAATGACGGACATCGACCTCGCCTACACTCCGGCTACGGACCTCGCGCAGAGGATCAGCGCCAAGGAACTTTCGCCAGTGGAGGTCGTCGAGAACGCCCTCGCCAGGATCGAAGAGGTGAACGCGAAACTCAACTGCTTCTGTTTCACCTACCCGGAAGAGGCTCTGGCAAAGGCCCGGGCCGCCGAGAAGCAGGTCGTGGCGGGCGAGAGCCTCGGGCCGCTTCACGGCGTGCCGATCGCGATCAAGGACCTAACTCCGACCAAGGGCAAGACCACGACCCTCGGCTCCTACGTCTACGAGCACTGGGTGCCTGACTGGGACGCGGCCATCGTGGAGAAACTCACAAGCGCCGGTGCGATCATGGTCGGCAAGACGACCACGCCCGAGTTCGCTCACGCCGGTTTCACCGAAAGCCCGCTGTGGGGCGTAACCCGCAACCCGTGGGACCCGGAGCGCACGCCTGGGGGGTCTTCCGGCGGCGCGGGCGCGGCGGTCGCGAGTGGTTGCGTGCCGCTGGCCGAGGGAACCGACATGGGCGGGTCGGTGCGCATCCCGGCCGCGGACTGCGGCATCGTTGGGCTCAAACCGAGCTTAGGGCGCATCCCGCTCGATATTCTGCCCAGCATATTCGACAACATCTCGCACCACGGCCCGCTTGCCCGCACCGTGGACGACGCCGCCTTGTTCCTGGCCGCCGCGCAAGGCCCCGACGAGCGGGACATTCAGTCGCTCGGGCAGGCGCTCAAGGTGCCGATCCCCGTGCCGGCCGGCGTGCGTGGGCTCAAGCTCGCGCTCAGCGTTGATCTCGGCTACTACGCGGTAGACCCGGTGGTCGAAGCCAACACGCGCGCCGCCGCGGATGCGCTGCGCGCTCAGGGTGCCCAGGTCGAGGACGTCGAGCTCGGCTGGAGCGCCGAGGTTAACAATGCGTGGAAAGATATCTGGCGGGTGTTCATGGCGGCCTATTTTGGCCAACACCTCGCCGGGTGGCGCGAGAAGATGGACTCCAAGGTGGTGGCGCTCATGGAGGCCGGCTTCGCCATGACGGCGGTCGACTACAAGCGGCTTGAGTTCGTGCGCACCGAGCAGTGGAAGACGCTTGCCAAGATCCTCGGTCGGTATGACGCCCTGCTCGCACCGACCGAGGCCCGCCCGGCACCGCTTACGACCTACAAGACAAAGAAGGTCCGCGCCTTCGACGACCAGGGCCGTTACCAGGAACAGGACATGACCGAACCGTTCAACCTGGTCGGCCAGTGCCCGGTATTGTCGGTGCCCTCAGGTTTCACAGCAACCGGCCTACCAACGGCGCTCTCGATTTGCGGCCGACGATTCGATGATGTCGGCGTCCTCACAATCGGTGCGGCGCTCGAAAAGGCGAGGCCGTGGGCCGACCGCCGCCCGCCTATTTGACCGATCCACGCCCGGCTACGTCGATGGCCTGGGCAATAGCTTGGCGGGGACCACGGAGGCCAGCAGCACCGGCCTCCTGGCCGGAGGCGGCCACAGCCCGGACAAGCTTCGATAGGCGGCGGCGCTCCACCGAACCGTGACCCTCTCCGCCTAGCGAAGACGACGGGCGGCGTTGACCATGTGTTGGAGGGCAGGTTTGACTTCAGCCCAGCCGCGCGTCTTCAGGCCACAGTCGGGGTTGACCCAGACTTGGCCCGGGTCGAACACCTCCACCGCCCTGCGCAGCAAACGCTCGACCTCATCTTCCGCCGGGATGCGCGGTGAGTGGATATCATAGACGCCCGGGCCAATCTCGTTCGGATACTTGTAGTCAGTGAAAGCGCTGAGAAGCTCCATCTGCGACCGCGACGCCTCGATCGAGATCACGTCGGCATCCATCTCAGCAATTGAGCGGATGATATCGTTGAATTCCGAGTAGCACATGTGGCTGTGGACCTGGGTCTCGTCCTTGACGCCGCAGGAGGCCAACCGAAAGCAATCCACCGCCCAATCGAGATAAGAGTTCCAGTCCGACTTGCGCAGGGGGAGTCCCTCGCGAAATGCCGGCTCGTCGATCTGAACGATCTTGATGCCGGCGGCCTCAAGATCGAGCACCTCGTCGCGGAGCGCCACCGCGATTTGCTTGCAGGTCTCCAAGCGTGGCTGGTCGTCACGCACAAATGACCATCGCAAGATGGTCACCGGGCCGGTGAGCATGCCCTTCATCGGCCGGTCGGTGAGCGCCTGCGCGTATTCAATCCACTGCACCGTCATGGGTGCGGGGCGGGAGACGTCCCCGAAGATGATCGGCGGTTTGACGTAACGCGAGCCATAAGACTGTACCCAGCCGTTCTGGCTGACGGCAAAGCCGTCGAGCTGCTCGCCGAAATACTGGACCATGTCGTTTCGTTCGAACTCGCCGTGGACCAGCACGTCGAGGCCGATCTCTTCCTGAAAGCGGACGGCCTTTTCGATCTCTCCCTTAAGAAACCGTTCATAAGAGGTCACCTCCGACTGGCGCCGCGTAAGCTCGGCGCGGGCCTTGCGAACATCCTGAGTCTGTGGGAAGGACCCGATCGTGGTCGTCGGGAAGTCCGGCAGATCCAGCGTCGCACGCTGGACGCTGCGGCGCTCGGCGAAAGGGCTGCGGCGTCGGAGCATCGAAGCGTCGACCTCGGCCACCCGCTTCTTCACTGCCGGATTGTGGGTGCGCGTCGAGGCCTTGCGCGCGGCGGCAGCAGTATCGCTGGCGGCCAATGCCTCGGCTACGAATTCACGCCCCTTGGTAGTCCCCTGCGCCAGGGCTACGACCTCACCCAACTTTTGCTTGGCGAAGGCCAGCCAGCCTTTGAGTTCGTTGTCGAGACCGGTTTCGGCATCGAGATCCACCGGGACGTGCAACAGAGAGCAAGACGGCCCAACGAGCACCCGCTCGGCGCCGAGCTTCTCCACGGCGGTCTCCACCAGGCCCAGCGCCTTGCCTAGGTCGGCACGCCAGACATTACGGCCGTCGATCGCACCGAGAGACAAGGCAAGGCTCGCTGGAGCCGCCTCCAGGGCCGCGGCCAACTCACCCGGCGCCCGCACGAGATCAAGGTGCAGTGCGGCCACAGGAAGGGTAAGAGCTATAGGCAGATTCTCGCGCAGACCCCCGAAATAGGTGGCGACCAGCAGCTTGAGGCCTGGCGCGGCATCTGCTAGGCACCGATAGGCGCCCGCGAAGGCTTCGCGCACCCCTGCGTCGAGATCGGTCGCGAGCACTGGCTCGTCAATCTGAACCCAGTCGGCGCCGGCATCAGCGAGGCGGGACAGGACCTGCCCGTAAACCGGCAGCAGCCTGTCCAGCAGGGAAATCGGCGCGAAGCTATCCTCCTTGGGCTTCCCAAGCAGTAGGAACGTGATCGGACCCACCAGCACGGGCCGCGTGTGGATTGCGAGCGCCTTGGCCTCCAGAAACTCGTCGACCGGTTTGGTCGAGGACAGGCAGAAGCGCTGCCCCGCCCCGAACTCCGGCACGATGTAGTGGTAATTGGTGTCGAACCATTTTGTCATCTCCATGGCGGTGGCGTCCTTCGAGCCCCGCGCCATGGCGAAAAGGCGGTCAAGATTGATAGCTTCGCCGGACCAGCCGAAACGCTCCGGCACGGCCCCGACCATGGCGGCGGTGTCCAGCACCTGGTCGTACAGGGAGAAATCGTTCGAGGGGATGTGGCCGATGCCAAGATCGGCCTGCAGGCGCCAGCTCAAGGCCCGAACCCTTGTCGCCGTCTCGCTCAGTTCGGCTGCCGTCAACTTCCCGCCCCAGTAACCTTCTAGAACCTTCTTAACCTCGCGCTTCGCCCCGATGCGGGGGAAACCCAAGTTCGTCGCCTTTACCATGTCTCGAACGCCTCCCAGCGTTGGTTTGAGATGGATCTCGGCGGACGCTCTACCGTCCTTGACTGCTGACCGCAGGAGCCTTCGACCGGAGCCCTAGCACGTGACAAATGGCGGCGGCGACCCATTGGCGCGTTCCAGGGTCCTGATCCAGGCCCTCGAACAGGTTGGCCAACGACTTGGGAACGGTGGCGCCACACGTTCGGGCAAACTCGACCGCGCGGGCGAAATTAATCACCGGCATTATGCCCGGCACGATCGGCACGGTGACACCGGCCGCATCTGCCTTGTCGACGAAGCGCAGATACAACTCGGAAGGAGCCGCAGCCGTGTCGGCTCCGCCGCCGCCTCGAGAGCCGTCAGCAAGAGATTCACCTT
>JBHICW010000055.1:0-10891 GCA_046759785.1 Alphaproteobacteria bacterium | reverse complement strand
AACCCGAACATGTGGTCGAAGCTGAAGGCCCCGCTCGGTTTCATGAGGCCTTGGTAACCGAACAGGCGGCAGGTCACATCACGCACCATCCCGTAGGCGCCGGCGCCGGCCCGGGCCCGCTCCGTCTCGTCGAACGTCTCGGTGTACCGCCACAGCAGCGAGCCCGAGCGGGGGATCGCCACCTCACGCCGCGCGACCTCGTTGCCCCTCGCGTCGTGGAGAATGAGGCTGGTGCTGGACGTCGGATGCCAGTCGCCGGAGGCCGGATAGATCAGGTGGCAGAGGGTCTCCGAGGGCGGCGGCCCCAATCGGAGGAACAGGCGCGTTGAGAGCCCCGGCGGCCGCCCGATGTAGGACTGGGGCTCGTTCTTGTACGTGATGGGCAGGTTGTACATATGCGAGCCGAAGCTGCTGTCGGCCCCGTGTCCGTCCTCCTTGTGCTCGTAGCGGAACAGGCCGTGGAGCCAGCCGTCGGCTTCGCCTCCCTCGCTGAAGTCGTAGGCGAGCTCCATATGCCCGTAGCCGCTGGGAAGGGTCTTGCCCGCCTTCTCCAAGAGACCCCCGACGTCCAGGGCGACGCTGTCGCTCCGCTTAACCCGGCCGAGCCGATGGCGGAGCACCTCGGCGCCCGAGGCGTCGTAGACGAGGAGCTGGAGCGGCAGCTCCTCCTGGCAGGTCGTCATCGGGGTGGGGAGCACCACGCTCTGCCACTCCTCGAGCGGCAGCACGGAAGCGGGCAGGATGAAACCCTTTCCCATGAGCCCTGAAAGCTCGGGGATGTTGGGGTCGGGGACGAGGTCGGTCCGCTCCACGTTGGCGTGGGCGATCCGGCACGGACCGCCGTCGCTGACCACCTCGTAGCGGGGGCGCACGAAGTGCTTGCCGGCGCGGACCTCGATCTGCCCGGGCCATTCCGCCGCGGGAAGGAGCCGGCCGACGTCGATCGCCCGGGTGCCGAAGGGCGGTATCTCCTCATCGAACCACTTGACCTCGGGCGAGCCCATCAGGTTGAGCCCCACCCCGCCGGCGGGGATCGGCGTGGGATGGCTGTTCTGGACCCACAGCAGCACCCGTTCGCCGGGCCGCGGGGCCGGCAGGCCCCCGTAGAGTTCGGCCGGCCAGGCGTTGGCGTCATGCGTTGAGGAGAGAACGCGCTCGTCGTCGCCGTAGGTGTCGAGCGCGTACTTCAGGACGTCGTGGCCGGCCACATGCAAGGCGTGGATGAACAGTGAGCCCGTGAACTCGCCGAGGCCGAAGCGCCGCCGCACTTCGGCGCTGTCGATGGTGAAGCTCGCCGCCGACTCCGGCAGCGCCTCTCGCCACTGGGCGAGCACCTGCCCGTCTTCGTCGAACAGACAGAGCCACAGCGCCGTGCCGCGCGCCCCATGGGCGTGCCAGTAGTTCGCCGAGACGACCGCGGTGTGGTGGCCTCCTGCGTCCCGGAAGAACGCGAAGTTGGTCGCGAAGTTGAGGCCGTCCAGGTACCGCTGGCGGTTGCTCAGCATGTCGTCGGGAAGCCGCGCGCTGTCGAGGGTGACGACCCTCGCCCGGTCGGGGACCAGGCGTCGAATCTGCGCCACCGCGCGCTCGGCGTCGAACCCCGCGACGAAGACGCAGGCGGCGTTGGAGCCCTCAAGCTGGGTCACGGCTCGCACCTTCTCTCCCAACAGCGTGCGGCCCAGCTCTTCCGCCCGCTGCACGTAGACGCCCGCCACGTCCCAGCCAGTGAGGTCATAGAGCTCCGCGAGGTCCTGGGCGTGCCCGAGGGGGTTGTAAATCGCCACCGGGCCGGCCGCCGCCACCTCGCGGACCAGGGCGTGGACGCTGTCAACGACCAGCGGGTGCCCGGCCGCCTTGAAGAAGCTGTTCGGCCCCGTGGTGTTGCTGAAGGTCTCGATATCGAGCGCCACCGCTCGTCCCTCTCCAGCGCGGCGCTATGCTAGTCTGGCGAGGGGATTGAGCCCCTTCAGCCGGGCGGAAAGGCGGTGGCGGGCCTGTTCGCGTTCCACGACCTTTCGGTCCGTCACCCAGTTGAGCTGGATGACGCGGCGTTCGCCCACGAAGGGCTCGTGCCCGTGGAACGAGTTTTCCGAGCGTCGGAAGGCGATGAGCGTCCCCTCCTCCGGCGGAGCCTCGGCCACCACGTCGTCGATGTCGTCGGCGCTCCGCAAGAGGCGCAGGCGGCCGCCCGGCCCCTCGCACCCGGGGTTCATGTAAATGAGTACGGTGATGATCTTGCTCTTGGTGTCCGTGTGGATGCGGCCGTCCTTTTCCCGGCAGCGGCCGCGCACCGTGACCATGGCCGGGCGGCCGGTGAGGTCCACCCCGAACTTCCCGGCGAAGGCCGTCCTCACCGGCGGGCCCCGGAGTTCGTCGACAAGCGCGCCGAAGGCCTCGCCGTAGTTGAGAACGCTCATCGGAAAGCTCCCCGGCCGGTCGATCCTGGGAAAGGCCTCATTCAGGGCGGGCAAGGCCTCGGCTCTTAGGAAGCCGGGGACGACGATGAAGTCGAACGGCTCGCGGACGAGCGGGGTGGCGGCGAATTTGTCCAGATTCAAGAACGACATGGGCCGGGCCGCAGCGCGCTCTGCCTTCTTACTTGGAAGGGGGGGTCGAGATCAACCGATGCGCGCTCGCGAGCGTCAGGCGAGCCGCATCCGCGCGCGCACCTCGCGCGCCACCCGTTGCGTCTCGTCGAGGGGCGGGTAGGTCCACCTGTCGAGGCGGCCGTCGAACGACCGGGTCATCCCCTCCTCCCTCAGGCTGCGGTGGAACCGACGGAACTTCTCCGAACCGCCTTTGAGTTCGATGACATAGACGGGCTTCCCGGTGGCGCAGGCCTCTGAGACCATGTTGACCGAGTCCGCCGTCACGACGATGGCCTCCGCCAGGCCGAGGAATCCGAGGTAAGGGTTGTCGTCCCGGCCGTCCCAGATGAAGGCGGGCGCGCCGGCGAGCGTGCGCCTCAGAACCGCCTCGTTCCGGGCGCCTGTGCGGCGCGACGGGGTGACCAGGAGTCCGGCCCCTTCAGCGCCAGCGAACGCGGCCAGTCGTTCGCCGATGCTCCGGGCCACGCCTTCTGTGAGCCGGTAGACCTTGTTGGAGCCGCCGACCAGCACCGCCACCAGCGGGCGCGGCAGGTGCGCGACGCGCGGCGCCACCGCTTCGGCCGCAGCCTTGAGACCCTCGGGTGTCACCCGATGGAGGGACCCACGGGTGGGAACCACGTTGGGGCCCCGGCACCCGTCGTGCTCCGCCGGCACGACGAGGTCGAACCGCCTCGGCGAGACGACCGGCTTCTGGATCTGGACGGTGAACGTGCGTCCGCCGCTCGCCTTCTTGAGCGCGATCGAGAGGGCGACGGTGTTCCGGCCCGTGGCGACGAGCAGGTCGGGCCAGGGGGGCTTGAGGGCGTCACTCTCGGCCGCGAGCGCCTTCAAAGGTGCGAGCCACAGCTGGGGCGGCAGGAACCTCCACGGCGCCCTGGCCCGGATCCGCTTCACGACGAAAGGAAAGCCGAGGGCCTCGGCAAGCCCAACGCACTGGGTCTCCATGCCCGGCTTGCCGTCGCTCAGAACCCAGCAGGTCGGCGTCGTCATCGGCTGTGCTTGAGACGGTGCGTGTCAGGGGCCCCCGGCCGAGGGCACTGGCGCCCAGGCCCGTGCTCCCGCCCGACGCGCGCGCGGACCGCTCCCGGCCCCGTCTCGCTCCCCGGCGCGGCTCGCGACCCTGCCGCCCAGAATGCGCTCGCGAAGTAGGACTGAAGGGGTGCCACTTCAAGGCTGCCGTGCTTCATCGCGGCGATCGCCTGGACCATGGCCCGGCAGCCGGCAACCGTCGTGTGGTAGGGAACTTTCTTGATGAGGGTGGTGCGCCTGAGACTAAAGCTGTCCGCGATCGCCTGCGCGCCCTCGGTCGTGTTGAAGACCAGCTGGATTTCGTCGTTCTTGATCGCATCGACGATGTGCGGCCGGCCCTCGAACACCTTGTTGATCACCTTGATCGGCAGACCCGCCCGCGTGAGGAAGGCCGCGGTCCCCCGCGTGGCCACGAGCGAGAACCCGAGGCGCAAGAGCTCCCACCCGAGGTCCACTATGGCGGGCTTGTCGCGGTCCCGCACCGAGATGAACACCTGTCCGCTCTCCGGCAGGCCCGATCCCGCAGCCAGCTGCGACTTGGCATAGGCGCGGCCGAAGTCGCGGTCGAGGCCCATCACCTCGCCGGTCGACTTCATCTCCGGCCCCAAGAGCACGTCCACCCTGGGGAAACGGCTGAAAGGGAAGACCGCCTCCTTGACGGCGATGTGGTCGAACTTCGGCGGATCCAGGTTGAAGGAGCCAAGCTTCTCGCCCGCCATGACACGCGCCGCGATCTTGGCGATCGGGACCCCGATGGTCTTGGCGACGAAAGGGACGGTCCGGCTCGCCCGGGGGTTGACCTCAAGAATGTAGATGTCGTCGTCCTTGATCGCGAACTGCACGTTCATGAGGCCCACCACGCCGAGCGCCTTGGCCAGGGTCTCCGTCTGCTTCCGGAGTTCCTCGATGATCGCCCCGCTCAGCGAGTGCGGCGGCAGGGAGCAGGCGGAATCTCCCGAATGGACGCCGGCTTCCTCGATGTGCTCGAGGATGCCGGCGACGAACATCCCCTCGCCGTCGGCTACCGCGTCGACATCGACCTCGATCGCGTCCTGGAGATAGCTGTCGATGAGGACCGGCAACGCCCCGCGGAGCTTCAGCGCCTCGGCCATATAGTCGGCGAGGGCCGCCTCGTTGTGGACGATCTCCATCGCCTGGCCGCCGAGCACGTAGGAAGGCCGAACCAGAACCGGATAGCCGATCCGTTGGGCGATCTTGAGCGCTCCTTCCACCGACGAGCAGGCGCCGTTGGCGGGCTGGCGCAGCTTCAGGCGACCGAGCAGCTGCTGGAAACGCTTCCGGTCCTCGGCGAGATCGATGGCCTCGGGCCGCGTGCCGATGATCGGGATGCCCGCCGCCTCGAGGGCGGCGGCGAGCTTGAGCGGCGTCTGGCCGCCGAACTGGACGATGACGCCCAACAGGGTGCCGCGCGAGCGCTCCACGCCAACGAGTTCGATCACGTCCTCCGCGGTGAGCGGTTCGAAATAGAGGCGGTCCGAGGTGTCATAGTCGGTGGAAACCGTCTCCGGATTGCAGTTGACCATGATCGTCTCGAAGCCCGCCTCGTTGAGGCCGAAGGCCGCGTGCACGCAGCAGTAGTCAAACTCGATCCCCTGGCCGATGCGGTTGGGTCCGCCTCCTAAGATGATCACCTTGTTGCGGTCGCTGGGGTCGGCCTCACACTCCGGCGGGCTCGCGGTCTCTCCTGCCCAGCACGACCCCTCGTAGCAGGAGTACATGTAGGGGGTGCGGCATTCGAACTCGGCCGCGCAGGTGTCGATCCGCTTGAACACCGGGTGGACCTTGAGTCGCCGGCGCAGCCCGGCCACCCGCTTCTCTTTCGTCCCGGTAAGCTCGGCGAGGCGGGCGTCCGAGAAGCCCAACTCCTTCAGCCGCAGGAGCCCGGCCGCGTCCCGGGGCAGCCCGTGGGCTCGCACCTCTTCCTCGACCTCAACCAGGCGCTGGATCTGGTCGAGGAACCAGGGGTCAAAGCGGCATCCGGCGTGGACTTCTTCGACGCTCAGCCCGGCTCGGAAGGCCTGGGCGATCACGAGGATGCGGTCGGGCGTCTGCCGTGCGAGAGCCCCCCGCAGCGCGTTGCGCCCGCCGTCGGCCCCGTGGCCCGGGATCGCCACTTCGTTGAGGCCCGTGATACCCGTCTCCATTGACCGAAGCGCCTTCTGTAGCGATTCGACGAAAGTGCGGCCGATTGCCATGGCCTCGCCGACCGATTTCATGGAGGTGGTGAGAACGGGTTCGGTAGCCGGGAACTTCTCGAAGGTGAACCGCGGAACCTTCGTGACGACGTAATCGATCGTAGGCTCGAACGAGGCCGGAGTGACCCCGGTGATGTCGTTATCGACTTCGTCAAGGGTATAGCCGACGGCGAGTTTCGCGGCCACTTTGGCGATGGGGAAGCCGGTGGCTTTCGAAGCCAGCGCCGAGGAGCGCGACACGCGGGGGTTCATCTCGATGAGGACCATCCGGCCGTTCTCGGGGTTCACCGCGAATTGCACGTTGGAGCCGCCGGTGTCGACACCGACCGCGCGCAGCACCGCGATGGCGGCGTTGCGCATGATCTGGAACTCCTTGTCGGTGAGCGTGAGGGCCGGCGCGACCGTGATGCTGTCGCCGGTGTGCACGCCCATGGGGTCGACGTTCTCGATGGAGCAGACGATGATGCAGTTGTCCGCACGGTCGCGGACGACCTCCATCTCGAACTCCTTCCACCCCAAGACGGACTCCTCGATCAGTACCTCTCCGGCCGGTGAGGTCTCGAGCCCCTGCGCTACCGCAGCCTCGAACTCCTCGCGGTTGTACGCCACGCCGCCGCCGGTGCCGCCCAGGGTGAAGCTGGGCCGGATGATCGCGGGCAGGCCGATGTCTTTGACCGCCGCCCGGGCGGCCCCCAGGTTGCGGACGTACCGGCTTTTGGGACACGCCAGCCCGATGCCGGCCATCGCATCGCGGAAGAGTTGGCGGTTCTCGGCCTTCTCGATGACCTCCAGGGTGGCGCCGATCATCTCCACGCCGAAGCCGTCGAGGATCCCCTGGCGGGCGAGGGCGACAGCCGTGTTGAGCGCCGTCTGTCCGCCCATGGTGGGGAGCAGGGCGTCGGGCCGCTCCCGTTCGATGATCCTGGCGAGGATCTCCGGCGTGATCGGTTCGATGTAGGTGGCGTCGGCGAGCCCGGGGTCGGTCATGATGGTCGCCGGGTTGGAGTTGACGAGGATCACCCGGTAGCCTTCGGCCTTGAGCGCCTTGCACGCCTGGGCGCCCGAGTAGTCGAACTCGCAGGCCTGGCCAATGACGATCGGCCCCGCACCGATGATCAGGATGGAGTCGATGTCGGTGCGCTTAGGCATTCGCGCCTTTGGTCTGCCTGTCGGTCGGAGGCGCTGGTATGCGGTAAAACCACGAAAGACGCTTTGTTCCGTCGCGCGTATCCATTAGGTTCGCGTCGATGACGAGACTGCTCAAACAGGCGCTCAAGGAGCTTTCAAAGCTGCCGGAGGACGAGCAGGACGCCGTCGCCGCGATCGTGCTCGAAGAGGTTGCCTGCGAGGCGCGGTGGTCCGCGGCGTTCAGGGCGTCGCAGGATGCGCTGGCGGCCCTGGCCGACGAGGCTCTGGCCCAACGCAAGAAGGGCAAGACGACGCCTCTCGCGTTCGACAAGAGCGGGTGAAGGCGCGGGCGACCGAACAGTTTTGGACCTGCTTTGCGGCCTTGCCCTCCGACATAAAGGATCGTGCCCGATCCGCCTTCCAGAGGTGGACGGAAAATCCAGCCCATCCGAGCCTGCGGTTCAAACGCGTTCATCATACAAGGCCGGTCTTCTCGGTGCGCATCGCCCGAGGGTGGCGTGCGCTTGGTGTTCTGGACGGCGACACGATGGTGTGGTTCTGGATAGGATCGCATGCCGATTACGATCGACTCATCTCACAGCTTTAGACGCCCCCGTCGCAGGCGCAACGCGTGGCTGCTCATAACCGACCGCGCGCCGATGATCAGGATGGAGTCGATGTCGGTGCGCTTAGGCATGGGCTCCGATCCTGGCGAGCGCGTCTGCCACGCGGATGGCTCCCTTCGCCTGCACGCGGTTGCGCGCGCCGTCTTCCCGGCCGGGACGGGAAAGGGCCGGGGTACAGGGGCCGACCTCGGCGATCGCGCCACCGTCGCCCCACCCGACGCCGATGACGGGGCCCAAGTCAATATCACCGCGCCGAGGCATGGCGCTCCATGAGCGCCAGAAAGCGCTCAAAGAGATAGCGGCTGTCCTGGGGCCCGGGCGAGGCCTCGGGATGATACTGCACGGAGAAGGCTGGCTTACCTTCGACCTTGAGCCCCTCGAGGCTGCCGTCGAAGAGCGAGATGTGTGTCGGCGTCACGCCCGGCGGTAGGCTGTCTGCCAGCACGACGAACCCATGGTTCTGAGTGGTAATCTCCACCTTGCCGGTGGTGAGGTCCTTCACCGGGTGGTTCGCGCCGCGGTGGCCCTGGTGCATCTTTTTGGTCTTGGCGCCGACCGCCAGCGCCAGCATCTGGTGGCCGAGACAGATCCCAAAGAGGGGGATCTCGCGCTTAAGGACCTCCCGGATCATCGGCACGGCGTACACCCCTGTCGCCGCCGGGTCCCCCGGTCCGTTCGACAAGAACACGCCGTCCGAGTTGTGGCGGAGCACGTCCTCGGCGGTGGCGGTGGCGGGAAGGACCGTGATCCGGCAGCCGACGCTGGCGAGACACCTCAGGATGTTTTGCTTGGCCCCGTAATCGACCGCGACCACGTGGTGCTTCGGGTGAGTCTGCACCCCGTAGCCCTTCCCGAGCGTCCAGCCCGTCTGGTTCCAGGTGTAGGTCTGTCGGCAGCTCACCTCCTTCGCCAGGTCCATGCCCTCGAGCCCCGGCCAGGCCTTGGCCTCCGCATGAAGCACGGCGATGTCGGGCGCGCCGTCTGCGGTGTGCTCGACAGCCCCGCTCTGGGGGCCGCCGATTCGGATGAGGCGCGTGAGCCGCCGTGTGTCAACGCCCGCAATCCCGATGAGATTGTGGGCCTTGAGCCAGCGGTCGAGGTGCTGGCTCGCGCGGAAGTTGGACGGATCGGTGATGTCGGTCCTCAGCACCAGGCCGCGCACGGCCGGCGTCGTGGTCTCGACGTCTTCATCGTTCGTTCCGACATTACCGATGTGGGGGAAGGTGAAGGAAATGATCTGACCGGCGTAGGAGGGATCGGTGAGGATCTCTTGATAGCCGGTGATGGAGGTGTTGAAGCAGACCTCCCCGACCGAGCGGCCCCGGGCGCCGATTCCCTGTCCCCAGAACACCTTCCCGTCGGCAAGAACCAACGCCGCCGTGGCCGAGAAGGCTGGCGGGGACGAGGAATGAACCATCAGCAGGCTTGTCGCTTGGAAGGTCTCAGAGCGACCGTCCCGGCCCGCCGACACCGGCGGACCGCGCGATCGGCGCGACAATAAGCAAAGACCGTGCCGCCGTCAAGACTGGGGACCCAGAAAACCTCCATTGATTTCAAGGAGTTAGAGAACAATGGGCTGTTGCTCCCCGACGGCGTTCGGGATATGATGGCTGCCTCTCTTCGTCTCCCGGACCATGACCGGGTGCAGCATCATGTTGCGACAAACTCTGGCTGACGCCCTGAAGGAGGCGATGAAGGCCAAGGACCAGCGGACGGTGGCGACCGTGCGTCTCATCCTCGCCGCGCTCAAGGATCGGGACATCGCCGCGCGCGCCGACGGGCGGCCGGAAGGCTTGAGCGACGAGGCGATCCTGCAGATGCTCTCGACAATGATCCGCCAACGGCGCGAGAGCATCGAGCTGTACAAGAAGGGCGGGCGCGAGGACCTCGCCCGCCAGGAAGAGGAGGAGATCGCAGTCATCGAGCGTTTCCTTCCTCCACGGCTGAGCGACGAGGAGATGGCGCGGGCGGTGAAGCAGGCCATCGAGGAGATGGGCGCCACCGGGTTAAAGGACATGGGTCGCATCATGGCCGCGCTGAAGGCCAACTACGCCGGCCGCATGGACTTCGCCAAGGCGAGTGGGCTGGTGCGGCAGTACCTGAGTTAGGGGCGTGGTTCCGGTCACAGGCGACCGGGCGCTCCGGTTTCTTTCGGCGCCGCGGTGCCGCGGCGCTTGTGCGGGCAGATGACGATCACTCCTCAGTTTCTTGACGAGATCCGTTCCCGCGTGCCGCTCGCCGACCTCATCGGCCGGCGCGTGCGTCTCGTCCGTCGTGGAAGGGAGCATGTGGCTCTGTGCCCGTTCCACAGCGAGAAAACGCCTTCCTTCACGGTCAGCGAGGACAAGGGCTTCTTCCATTGTTTCGGGTGCGGAGCCCACGGGGACGTCATCGCGTTCCTCATGCGGATCGACGGCCTCTCGTTCCCTGAGGCGGTCGTCCGTCTGGCGCGGGAAGCGGGGCTGCCCTTGCCCGCGCGGGACCCCGCGGCGAGGGCACGCGCGAAGCGCGACATGTCGCTTTACGCGGTCCTCGAGGCCGCCTGCGCCTGGTTCGAGGAGCGGCTCCAGGCTACGGGCGGGAAGGCGGCGCGGGACTACCTGGCGCGCCGCGGGGTTGACGACGGTACTCTGAGGGCGTTTCGTCTGGGCTGGGCAGCGGACGAACGGGCCGCGCTCAAGACGGCGCTGGCGGCTCAGGGGGTCTCGGAGGCGACGATGCTCGGGGCCGGCCTCGTCGTGGCCCCGGACGACGGCAGGGCCCCCTTCGACCGGTTCCGCGGCCGGATCATGTTTCCGATCATCGACCTGAGCGGCCGCGTCATCGCTTTCGGCGGGCGTGCTCTGGCAGACAAGGGGCCGAAGTACCTGAACTCGCCGGAGACCCCCCTTTTCCACAAGAGCAGCGTGCTTTACGGGCTCGCTGAAGCCCGAAAGGCCGCCCGCGAGACCGGCACGGTCGTGGTGACCGAAGGCTACATGGACGTCCTGGCGCTGCACCGGGCCGGCTTCCGCAACGCCGTCGCGCCCTTAGGCACAGCCCTCAGCGAGACGCAAATGACGGTGCTCTGGCGCCTGGCACCGGAGCCGATCCTCTGCTTCGACGGCGACGCCGCCGGGCGGCGTGCGGCTTGGGCCGCGGCGGAGCGGGCCCTCACCGTACTGAGGCCGGGCCGGTCGCTCCGGTTCGCGACATTGCCGAAGGGCGAGGACCCCGACAGCCTCGTCGCGCGCCGCGGGGCGGACGCGATGCGCGTCGTGCTGGAGCGGGCCCGACCCCTTGC
>JBHICW010000054.1:0-11001 GCA_046759785.1 Alphaproteobacteria bacterium | reverse complement strand
GAGGGTCTCAGGTAGCGGCGGGAGCCGGTTTTTGGTACCGTCCGGGGAACCTGTGGGTCCATCCACGAGGTCTCGAGTTCGGTAGGGACACCCCATGCCACGATCCAAGTCCGGTGGCACAGGCGGCGGAGATGCTTTTCGTCCGCTTGAGGAGCGTGTCGAGCGGCTCGAGAAGGACGTGGCCGAGATCAAAGCGGTGCTCGGTCGCCTCGAGTCGAGGGTATCGGAGATCGCAGAGACCGTGGCGAAGATGCTTGGGATACTGGACGGCGCGCTCCCCCACCTCGCGACGAAGGCCGAGCTCGCCGAGACCAAAGCCGTGCTGACAGCCGACCTCGCCGACACCAAAGCCGTGCTCAAGGCCGACCTCGCCGACACCAACGCCGTGCTTAAAGCCGACCTCGCCGACACCAAAGCCGTGCTTAGAGCCGAGCTCGCCGAGACCAAAGCCGCGCTCAAAGCCGAACTCGCCGACAAGCCGTCGAAAGCCTACATGTGGATGGTCGTCGGGGTGCTCGTCGCGGCCATTTTCGCGGCCGTAGCCTTAGGGGCTGCCGTCACATGAGCAAGCCTTGGACGGCTGAGGCCGCGCATCGACGCCGAAGGGGCCGGTTTCAAACCGGCCCCTACCATGACCGCGGCACCGAGTTCGGCCTGAAGACCGGGGGCAACCCGGACGCGATCCTGATGTCGCTCCCGCCCACGGTGACGTGGCCCTGACGTTGACCCGTGCGCGCCCTACCGTCTAGGGTGCGGGCCCCGTGGACCTTGGAGGGAGGAGTTCCCGATGTTGAGGCGCTTCGCGGTGGCCGTCGCATCCGCCGCCTTGAGCGCTGGCGCCGCGGCCCAGGACCTGCCGATCACGGCTTTCGCCGGCCACTTCGTCGGCACCGGTCTCGCGCGGAGCGACTTGAGCGAGTACTTCGACCTCACCGTGCGCGACCTGGACGTCCGCATAACGCCCCGCGACGGGGGCTTCGCGCTCACCTGGACGACGGTGATACGCGTGGGCGACCCCGACGACCCCGAGATCAAGCGCAAGTCCACCGCCATGTTCTTCGTCCCCGCCGGGCGCCCCAACCTGTTCCGCGGCGCCCCCGAGGTCGACCCGTTGAGCGGCCGGCCCTTCGCCTGGGCGCGCGTCAAGGACCAGACCTTGACCGTGCACTGGCTCGTCATCACCGACGACGGCTCTTACGAGGTGCAGACGTACGACCGCACGCTCACCGGCGAGGGCATGAAGCTCGAGTTCACGCGCGTACGCGACGGCGAGCCGGTCCGCAGCGTCACCGGCCTGCTCACCAAGGAAGGGGGTTGAACCTTCTCGACGCGCCATGCTCTTCAAACGTCAATTTACTTCCGCAACAAGGTCTTTGAGCTTTTCTAAACAGTCACGTCTTGTCGCTTTGTAATCGCCGTCTTCCCACCAGGCCTCCACCTCGGCCAGCAGCCGGCCGACGGCGGGGCCCGGCTTCACGCCCAGCGCCACCACGTCGGCGCCCTTGACGGGCAGCACCGGCGGCCTCCAGCGCTTCGCCGCCGCGAGCATCTGGCGGTAGGCCTTGGCCAGCCGAGTCTCGTCCTCCGGCCGGCGCATGAGGGCCTCGGTCCAGGCGTGGAAGACGAGGTCCTGAAAGCGCGTCGCGCCCACGCGGTAAAGGGCACGCCGTCGCGCCCGCTCCGTCATGTCGGTGGCGATCGCGACCGAGGGGTCGACGAGCGCCTTGAGGCGCTCGCTTTCCGCGCGCGAGAGGCGGAGCCTTTGGCCCACCTCCTCCGCGTCGCGGGTGATGAGCGCGGAAAGCCGCCTGAGCGAATCGGGCCTCTCCTCGAGCCCGGCCAGGGCCGCGAGGCGATCGGAGGGCCCGGCCTCGGGGAGGATCGCCTTCAGCACGCCCGCGTCGCGCATCAACTCCACCGCGCCCGCGGGCTCCGGCGCGGCCAGAAGCTTGAAGAGTTCGTCGCGGACACGCTCCCCCGACAGCCGGGTGAGCCCCGGCGCACCCGCTCGGCAGGCCTCGAGCCCCGCCCCATCAGGCGGCGTACGGCCATAGTGCGCCTGGAAGCGGAAGAAGCGCAGCACCCGGAGGTAGTCCTCACGGATCCGTTCGGCGGGGTCGCCGACGAACCGCACACGCCCGGCCTCGAGGTCGGCGAGCCCTCCCACCGGATCGTAAAGGGTGCCGTCGGGGGCGCAGCTCAAGCTGTTGATGGTGAAGTCCCGGCGCCGGGCGTCCTCCGCCCAGTCGTCCGTGAACGCGACCACGGCGTGACGCCCGTCGGTCTCGACGTCCAGGCGAAGGGTCGTGATCTCGAAAGGACGACCCTCGACCACCGCCGTCACGGTCCCATGGGCAATCCCGATCGGCACGGTGCGGATGCCCACGGCCTCGAGAAGCTCCATCACGGTCGTCGGCGGATCGGGACTCGCAAGATCGACGTCCTTCACGGGACGACCGAGATACGCGTCGCGCACGCACCCGCCGACGAAGCGCACCTCGGCCCCGCGGGCGGTGAGCGCCGCCACCACGGCCCGCGCCGGCCGATCGCGCATCGCCGCCGGCAGGCGAATCCGGTCCGCTGACGCGTGAGCCCTACTCGAACCGGCCCGGGACGATCTCACCATCGATGACCTGTGGCGGCACGTACCGCCCTCCGGGCGCGCCGTTGCCAAACAGGGCGAGGGAGGCGAAGCCCAGGATGAGGAGGCCAAACCCTGCGATCAGGAGCCAGGTCCACGGCGCCTCCTGCCAGCGCGGCAAGGCACCCGAGCCGGCGAGCCGCGCCTTGCGCCGGGCGAACGCCAGCCATACGCCGTAGGCCACCAGGGGAAGGAGGAACGGCAGAACGTAGAGCAGAAGCTTTCTCAGCATCAGTCGCGAAGCAACTCATAGAGGTTTATAAGCATACGCGCGGTGGCGCCCCAGATGTCACGATCCTTGTAAGTGAACGCGTCGAAGCGCCGTTCGACCCCGCACACGACCCTCACTTCTCGGCGGTGGTTCGCCGGGTCGAGGATGAACGCGACCGGCACCTCGAAGACCTCGGCGACCTCGACGGCGTCGGGCTCGAGCGCGAGCGGGGGCCGGGTCACTCCCACGACCGGCGTGATGCTGAACCCCGTCGATGTGAGAAAGGTGGCAAGACGACCCAACACGTCGACCCGGTCGGCCGCGAGCCCGATCTCCTCCTCCGCCTCCCTCAAGGCCGTCGCCTCCACGTCCCGGTCCCCGGGCTCCACACGGCCCCCGGGGAAGCTGATTTGGCCGGGATGGTCGGCGAGGTGGGAGGCGCGACGGGTGAGAATGACCGTCAGGCCTGAAGCGCGGTCGACGAGCGGGATCAGCACGGCGGCGGGCGTGGCCGGCCGGCCTTCGCGGTCCGGCGAAGCGGCGCCGCCCCTATCTCGGGGCTGTCTCGCATCCGTCCCGGCGGTGCAGGCGGCGGCCTTGAGGCGTCTGGCGATCAGGTCACGCATCCTCGGACAAGCGTGCCCAACGCAAAGAGGGTCCCGGCACGGCGCCGGTCCGCGGCCGCGGGCGCCCCGCGCGGGGCCGCCCTATCGGCTAAAGCGGTGAGCGCTCTGCATCGCAAGGGTGGTTTTTTCATCCTTCCGCCACACCTATACTCGCAGGCAACCCTACGAGAGGAGCCGGATCATGATGGAGGCGGCTGCGGGTACGTTCGAGCCTGCGGAAAAGCTTGCCAGGCAGGTGGACGCGCTGGGCGAGAAGATCGGCCAGGTCCGCGACCGCATCGGGCGCATTATCTTCGGCCAGGAGGAGGTGGTGGATCAAACTCTTATCACGCTGCTGGCCGGCGGTCACGCCCTGGTGATCGGGGTGCCGGGGCTGGGCAAGACCCGGCTGGTCGAGACCCTGGGCGTCGTGCTGGGCGTCACCGCCAAGCGCGTCCAGTTCACGCCCGACCTCATGCCGGCCGACATCCTGGGCTCGGAGGTCCTGGAGGAATCGGAGACCGGGCGTCGGTCGTTCCGCTTCATCAAGGGGCCGGTCTTTTGCCAGCTCCTTATGGCCGATGAGATCAACCGCGCCAGCCCGCGCACCCAGTCGGCGCTCCTGCAGGCGATGCAGGAGCAGACGGTCTCGATCGCCGGCCAGAGCCATCCGCTGCCGAGCCCGTTCCACGTCCTCGCCACCCAGAACCCGCTCGAACTGGAGGGCACCTACCCCTTGCCCGAGGCGCAGCTCGACCGGTTCCTCATGCAGATCGACATCACGTACCCGGACCGGGAGGCGGAGCGCGTGATGCTCCTCGCCACCACGGGAGTGGACGAGGTGCCGCCGCTCGAAGTGATGACGGCGGAAGAGGTGCGGGCGGCGCAGACGCTCCTGCGCCGTCTTCCCGTGGGCGACGGCGTGGTGGACGCTATCCTGACCCTAGTCCGTTCGGGCCGCCCGGACGGCTCGCGCATCGACCTCGTACGCCGGCACGTGGTCTGGGGGCCGGGGCCGCGGGCGAGCCAGGCCCTGATGCTGGCGGTGAAGGCCCGGGCGCTCGTGGACGGGCGGCTCGCCCCGTCGCTCGACGACGTATTGGCGCTGGCCGCCCCGGTGTTGCGCCACCGCATGGCGCTCGACTTCGCCGCGCGGGCCGACGGCGTCACCATCCCCCAGGTCATCGAGCGGCTTTGCGAGCCGCTCGCCTGAACGCGCCGCCATGGCCGCGATCGAGCCCTCGCTCCGGCAGCAGGCCGAGCAGCTCGCGGCCACCCTGCCGCCGCTTCTGGTCGCGGCCGAGCGGGTGGCCGCGGTCGTCGCGCAGGGGGTCCACGGCCGACGCCGCGTCGGCAGTGGTGAGACCTTCTGGCAGTTCCGACGCTACCAGCCGGGCGACGAGACGAGCCGGATCGACTGGCGCCAGTCGGCCAAGTCGCTCAGGGTCTTCGTGCGCGAGAACGAGTGGGAGGCGGCGCAGAGCATCTGGCTGTGGTGCGACGAGTCCGCCTCGATGCGCTATCGGTCGCGCCTTGCCGAGAGCGAGAAGCTCGCGCGGGCGCGCCTGATGCTCCTGGCGCTGGCGGTGCTGCTCGTGCGAGGCGGCGAGCTGGTGGCGCTCTTGGGACGGGATTCGCGCCCCGCGGGGGCGCGCGCGGCGCTCAACCGGCTTTCCACCGCGCTCTCGCGCCCGCGGCCGCCGGGCTCGAGCCTGCCGCCGGCCGAGACCCTCCCGCGCTACGCCCGGCTTGTGCTGATCGGCGACTTCCTCTCCCCACTCGACGACATCCACGCCCGCGTGCGCAAGTTCGCCGGGGACGGCGTCAAGGGTCACCTCCTGCAAGTGCTCGACCCCGCCGAGGAAATGCTTCCCTTCGGCGGGCGGACCCGGTTCGAGGGGCTCGAAGGCGAAGGCGTCTTGCTGGTCGGCCGGGCGGAGAGCTTCCGTCCGGCCTACCTCGAGCGCCTCGCGGCGCAGCATGAGGGCCTCGCCGCCCTCGCCCGGGACGCGGGCTGGACCTTCGCCGTCCACCGGACCGATCGGCCGCCCCAGACGGCTCTCCTCGCCCTCTACATGACATTGGCCGCCCGCCCGGGTCGTTGAGCGCATGCTGGAGCTCGGCGCAATCGCCTTCGCCGCACCCTGGGCCCTCGTCGGCCTGGGCGTCCTCCCCCTCCTCTGGTGGCTCCTTCGGCTCATCCCGCCGACGCCGCGCCTCGTCCGGTTCCCCCCGATCCGCCTCCTCCTGGGGCTCAAGCCCAGCGAGGAAACGCCGGCCCGGACTCCACCCTGGCTGATCGCCCTTCGCCTTCTCCTCGCCGGCCTCATCGTCCTCGCTCTTGCCCGTCCCTTGCTCAACCCGGCCGCGCCCTTCGCCGGCACCGGCCCGGTCATCCTGGTCGTGGACGACGGCTGGGCCGCCGCTCGTCGCTGGGACGCCCGCCGCACGGCGTTCGACCGTTTCCTCGATCAGGCGGCGCGCGAGGGCCGAGCGGTCGCCGTCATCACGACGGCGCCGACGGGCGCCCACCCTGAGCCGGGCGGGTTGATGCGTCCGGCCGAGGTCCGCACCCTCGTCCAGCGGCTCGCGCCCAAGCCCTGGCCCGTCGACCGGGCGGCAGCGCTCGCCGCGGTCGAGGCCCTGTCGTTTGAGGGCTCGGCCGACGTGGTGTGGTTCAGCGACGGTCTCGGCGACGGAACCGAGCACAGCTTTGCCGCGCGGCTGCAACGCCTCGGCCGGCTCCGGGTGCTCGTCGGCCCGCGCGACGACCTGCCCGCCGCCGTCCTCCCGCCCGTCGATCGGGGCCGCGGCCTGCGCCTCCGCCTCATCCGGGCCGACGACCGGACGAGGCGCGAAGCCTGGGTCCGGGCCACGGCCGAGGACGGGCGGACCCTCGCCCGGGTCCCTGCGGCGTTCCAGGCGGGTGAACGCGAAACACAAGCGACCCTCGAGCTGCCGGTGGAGGTTCGGAACCGGATCGAGCGGCTGGAAATCGAGGGCGGGGGGTCGGCGGCGGGCGTGGTGCTGCTCGACGAACGTTGGCGCCGGCGGCCGGTGGGGCTCGTCTCCGGCGGCCCGATCGACCGGGACCAGCCCCTGCTTTCGGAACTCTACTACCTCGAGAGGGCGCTCGCGCCCTACACCGAGGTGCGCTCGGGCAGGCTTTCCGTCCTTCTCGAGCGGCCGCCCGCGGTCATCGTCCTCGCCGACGTCGGCAAGGTGCCGACTCCCGCGCGCGACGCCCTCGACGAGTGGCTCGAGGCGGGCGGCGTCCTGGTGCGGTTCGCCGGCCTCCGGGTGGCGGAGGGGGTCGACGACCTGGTCCCCGTGCGCCTCAGAAGCGGCGGCAGGATCCTGGGCGGGGCGCTCTCTTGGACCCGGCCCGCCCGGCTCGCGCCCTTCGAAAAGACGAGCCCCTTCGCGGGCCTCACGGTGCCGAGGGACGTCCTGATCGCGCGCCAGATCCTGGCCGAGCCGACGCTGGATCTCGCCGCCAAGACCTGGGTCCGGCTCGTCGATGGGACGCCGCTCGTGACCGCGGAGCGCAAGGGGAAAGGATGGCTCCTGCTCTTCCACACCACGGCCAACACCACGTGGTCGAACCTGTCGCTTTCCGGCCTCTTCGTCGACATGTTGCGCCGCCTCGTCGCGCTCAGCGAGGGAGTGTCGGGGGAAGGAACGGAGGTCCTCGCCCCCTGGAAGACCCTCGACGCCTTCGGGCGGCTCGGTGATCCCCCGTCCGCCACGGAACCGCTCGAAGCCGCGCTATTGAGCGAGGCCCGCGTGGAACCGAGCCATCCTCCCGGCTTCTACGGGACGGCGACCTCGCGCCGGGCCCTCAACCTCTCGGCGGGCCTCACGGCGCTCGACCCCCTGAGCGAGCTCCCGGCGGGGGTGGAGGTGGCGGCCTACGGCGAGGGCGAGGCAGTCGATCTCGGGCCCTGGCTGCTCGCGGCGGCGGTGGTCCTGATGCTCGTCGACCTCATGGTCAGCTATCGGCTCCGCGGCCTCCTCAGCCTCGCCCCCCGGGGCCTCGCCGTGCTCACCGCGGCGGCGCTGTCCGCGACCCTGCCGGCGGCGGCGCAGGCGGAGGACGCCTTCGCACTCACCGCCACCCTGGAGATGCGGCTCGCCTACATGCGGACCGGAGACGCGCAAGTGGACCGGGTGAGCCGGGCGGGCCTCGAAGGGCTCACCGCGATCCTCACGGCGCGGACGTCGGTGGAGCCTGCGCCCCCCATCGCGGTGGACGTGGAAAGGGACGAACTGATCTTCTTCCCCCTCATCTACTGGCCGATCACGCCGGCCCAGCCGCCCCTTTCGGACGAGGCCCTGGCGAAGGTCGACCAGTACCTGAAGACGGGTGGGATCATCGTCCTCGACACGCGCGACCAGAACCCGGCGCTGGGGATCTCGCTCGGCACCCCGAGCCCGGGGGCGGAACGCCTGCGCGCCATCCTGGGTCGACTCAACCTGCCGCCACTCATACCCGTTCCGCCCGACCACGTGCTCACCCGCGCCTTCTACCTGATCGAGCACTTCCCCGGGCGCTGGACGGGCGGCCGGGTCTGGGTGGAGCGCCACGAGGGCGGGATCAACGACGGGGTGTCGTCGATCGTCATCGGCGGCCACGACTGGGCGGCCGCCTGGGCGCTCGACTCGGTGTCGCGGCCCCTGTTCCCGGTGGTCCCCGGCGGCGAGAGACAGCGGGAGATCGCCTTTCGCTTCGGCATCAACCTGGTGATGTACGCGCTCACCGGCAACTACAAGGCCGACGCCGTGCACCTGCCGATAATTCTGGAGAGGCTGGGACAGCCGATGCGGGGAGGAACGTGACGCAGGCGTCGCTCGCGCATGTGCCGATTGGTCTCTGGAGACCGGGCCGGTGACCACGACGCTGACCACGCTGGCCCTGGCGCCGGCGCTCCCTTGGCCGCTCATAGCGGTGTTGGCGGCGGCGGGCGCCGCCCTTCTCCTCGTCGGGGCGGTCAGGCAGGCGCGGGGAACCGCTTACCGGGGACTGGCGGTCACGGTGGCGCTTCTGGCCCTCCTCGGGCCGACCGTCGTCGAGGAGGAGCGGGAGCCCCTTCCGGACGTGGCCGTGGTCGTCGTCGACGAATCCTTGAGCCAAGGGATCGGGGATCGGTCCGCCGAGGCCGCGGCGGCGCTGGCGGCGCTTGAGGAGCGGCTCGAAGCGCTCCCCAACCTCGAGGTAAGGGTGGTGCATGCAGGGCGCCGGGAGACGGGCTTGCAAGGCACGTCGTCATCCGAAACCCGCCTATTCGAGACGCTCAGGCGGAGCCTCGCGGACGTGCCTAATCAGCAGATCGCCGGCGCGATCCTCATCACCGACGGGCAGGTCCACGACGTGCCCGCTGACCCGGCCGCGCTCGGGTTCGACGCGCCGGTCCACGTGCTTCTCACCGGCCGGCCCGGGGAAAGCGACCGGCGGCTCGTGGTCGAGACCCTGCCGCGCTACGGCATCGTGGGCCAGCCGCTCACCCTGACCCTCCACGTGGAAGACTCAGGCGCGGGCATGGAGGGGCGGCCCGTGCGGGTGACGATCCGCCGCGACGGGGAGCCTGTGGACGTCGAGCTTGTGCCGGTCGGGGAGAGTCAGACGGTCTCGTTCACCCTCGACCACGCCGGCCCGACCGTCCTCGAGATCGAGGCGGAGTCACGGCCCGGCGAGCTCGGCCTCGCGAACAACCACGCGGTCGTGGAGGTCAACGGGGTCCGCGACAGGCTGAGGGTGCTCTTGGTCTCGGGCGAAGCGCACGCCGGGGAACGGGTCTGGCGCAACCTCCTGAAGGCCGACCCGTCGGTGGACCTGGTCCATTTCACGGTGCTCCGCCCGCCGGAGAAGCAGGACGGCACGCCCACCCGTGAACTCGCCCTGATCTCCTTCCCGGTCCGTGAGTTGTTCCAGCAAAGGCTGATGGACTTCGACCTCCTCATCTTCGACCGCTACCGCCAGCGGGGCGTGATCCCGACGAGGTACATCGAGCACATCACCTACTATCTGGACAAGGGCGGGGCGCTCCTCGTCGCCGCGGGGCCGGCCTTCGCCTCGCCCTTGAGCCTCTACCGCACGCCGCTCGGCAGCGTGCTTCCGGGCCGACCTACCGGCGAAGTCTTTGAAGGAGGCTACCGGGCCCGGCTCACCGACGTGGGTCGCCGCCACCCGGTGACGGCCGACCTGCCCGGCGCGATGGACGACCCGCCCCGGTGGGGACGGTGGTTCCGTCAGATCTACGCTCAGGCGGAACAGGGAAGGGTCCTCATGACCGGCGTCGAGGACAGACCGATCCTCGTCCTCGACCGGGTGGGTTCGGGCCGCGTCGCCCAGGTGCTGACGGACCACATGTGGTTGTGGGCGCGCGGGTTCGAGGGCGGCGGCCCCCAGGCCGAACTGCTGCGCCGGCTGGCGCACTGGCTGATGAAGGAGCCCGACCTCGAGGAGGAGGACTTGAGCGCCGAGGCCGCGGGCGACCGCATCAAGATCGTGCGCCGCAGCCTCGGCGCTGCTCCTGCCACGGTGACGGTCACCGCGCCGTCCGGGGCGGTGCAGTCGGTGGACCTTGAACCGGGCCGGGGCGGGCGTGCATGGACGACGGTAACGGTGGAGGAGCCCGGCCTCTACCGGGTGCGCGACGGCTCGCACGTGGCACTCGCAGCCGTCGGCGAGCTCGACTCGCCGGAATTCGCCGACCTCCGCGCCACCGCAGCGAGGCTCGCGCCTCTGGCGGCGGCCACCGGCGGCGCCGTCGCATGGCTTTTCGACGACGATGTGCCCGGGGTGCGCCGGGTCCGTCCGGGGCGGGATGTGCGCGGGCGCGGCTGGATTGGGCTTCGGGCCAACGAGCGCTACGTGGTGACGGGTGTGGCCGAGGCGCCGCTCCTGCCCGCGCTTCTGGTCCTCACTCTCGTTCTCGGGGGCCTCATGCTCGCCTGGCGCGCCGAGGGGCGCTAGGCGCCGCGCAGGGCAGACGGGCGCGGACGGGGCCGGCCCGTGCGGCGTTCTTGCGGGGCCACCTCGGTGCGCGCCGCTGCCGCGCCGTGGTCCTTGGGCGGCAGCGGCGGCGGGGGCGGCGCGTAGAACCTGGGCTCGCTGTCGTCGAGCGAGGGCTCGAAGGGCGCCCTCACGCGCACCCCGGTTCCATCGACCTCGGCCTGCCGCATGGCCCTTTGGAGCTCTTCTGCCAGCCTGCGGTTCCAGGGCAGCACGTAGGAGCGCGGCTCGGCGGTCCCCTCGATGTCGAGCCACAGGAAGATGGCCTCGCCCTCGCTGAGCTTGGCGCCGAGGACGGTCGCTTCCGCCACCCGGTCGAGGACCCACTCCAGCCGCGCCGGCTTCGGCTTGCCGAGAAGGTCGACGAGGCTCGCATAAGCCAGCGGCATGAACAGCGCCGCCACGGCGAGGGCAGAGGTCTTCATCCACACTTTGCCCGCGGCCCGGATGCCGATGCCGGCGAGCACGGCCACCAGGACGACGGCGAGAGCGAAGAAGTGGATCAGGTTGTCCATCTGAGCCTCCGCTT